>CAYOGN010000257.1:0-9185 GCA_964403545.1 uncultured Gammaproteobacteria bacterium | reverse complement strand
TGGTTCCGGTCACCCTGCCATGGGATGACATTGAAGTCGCCATTCAGACGGGTGAACTCGATGGTGTGGCGTGGTGTGGATTTACCGAAGCCTACGAAGTGGGCTGGGCTGATGTCTGTAACTATGCTTTGTTGAACAACGTCACCGGTGCCTGGTGCGGGTCTTATTTTGCCAATACCGACAGCTGGAACAAAGTTCCGCCACATTTGCAGGAACTGTTTAAATTATCGATGGACAGCTCACACTACTATCGCCAGGTCTGGTACTGGGGTGGTGAGGCTGACTTGCGGGTAAACGGGAAGAAAATGGAACTCACAACAATTCCTGCGAATGAATGGGACCAGGTGGTCAAGGATTCAGAAGAATTCTGGGACGAGTTGGCTTCCATCAGTCCAAGAACCGCTAAAGTTGTGCAAGCCTATAAGGACTACTCTGCTACCATGCAAAAAGCTGGCGTACCCTATCGATACAGCTAGTCAGGATTGTTTCGACCCCGGCACTCCATGGTCCGGGGCTCGAAACTGTCGATCGCAAAAAAAAAACGGCTACATCGAATTGATGTAGCCGTTTTTGCTCTGTACCAGGATGGCGCTTACTACCAGGAAACAGGCAGGCGCTGGACATTAATATCTGGTTATGAATATCTGGTTATGAAATTATCCCGGGCCAGTGGTTTCTATCCCGTAATTATTCAGCCGTTGCATCCAGATCCGGAGCGGAGCCTTCTTCCCCGACAACATTAACCGTAACGTTAAACCGAACCTCGGGGTGCAAAATAATGTCAGCCTCGTAGTTTCCAGTGTGCTTAATGGGCCCTTCTGGCAGAAAGACTTCTGATTTTTCGATACGGGTGCCAGCCTCAGTAATGACGTCTGCAATGTCTGCCGGCGTAACGGAGCCATAAAGACTGCCTTCTTCACTGCAAAGTCGATTCACAGTGATTTCTTTTACTGCAAGATCTGCCCGTGCACGAGCGATCTCCACCCGCTTGCCTTCTTCCTCTGCGAGCTGTCGTCGCCGATCTTCGACCAGGGATTTGGCGCCTTCGGTCGCTCTGACGGCCTTCTTCTGTGGAATCAGGTAGTTTCGCGCATAGCCATTTTTGACATTTACCAGCGCCCCCAGGTCTCCCAGGTTTTGAATTTTTTCAAGTAAGATAATTTCCATTTGCCGGCCCTAATTATCGTGCTGATCAGTGTACGGAATCAAAGCCAGGAACCGGGCGCGTTTTACCGCGGTAGCCAGTTGACGCTGGAAATGTGCTTTTGTACCTGTGGTACGGCGCGGCAAAATTTTACCCGTTTCGCTGATATTGGCCTTCAGTATCTCCAGGTCCTTGTAGTCTATTGACGCTATACCATCGGCGGTAAACTTACAGAATCGTGGTCGGCGCTGAAATGATCTTCTGGGGGGTGCACCTTTCTTTTTCTTGGCTGCCATTATTTGTCCTCCTCTGCGTCTGTAACATCATTATTCGCTTTATCATCGCCATTATTCGCTTTATCATCGCCCGATTCGGCACTGGCTGTTTCTTTGTCAGCTTCCTGCACTTCCGTTTTCTGACGGTGACTACCTGTATTCGCCGTGCGCGACTCGGCAGATTTCCTTTTCTCTGCGTCCATACGATCTTCTTCCGTCTTTGCCTTTGAGAATGCGGACTCTTCGGTAACCGCTTCATTGAGGCGAATGACAAGATGACGCAGAATTGAATCGTTGAATTTGAAATTACGCTCAATTTCCCGTAACACATCAAGAGAGCATTCAATGTTAATCATGACGTAGTGCGCCTTATGAATATCATTTATTGCGTATGCCAGGCGCCGACGGCCCCAGTCTTCTATTCGATGGGTGTGGCCACTGCCCGAGCTGACCATCTCTTTGTACCTGTCAATCATCGCAGGTACCTGTTCGCTCTGATCCGGATGAACCAGAAACACAATTTCGTAGTGTCGCATTGAATCTCCCTGTGGGTTAATTCTCCCCGGGGCCATATCCTGCTGAATCTTAAGGATCCGGTGAAGAAAGGAGTTAATAAAAAAAGGAGCGCGGATTCTATCCAATTGAGCGCGCTAAAACAAGCACAATCTGATCACAGGAACGCCCACTGAACTAGTCATTTCCGGTGTCTCTAACCACTACAATAACAAGACGAGAAATCTGTTGATTCCGGTGATATACTGAGTTCAACAAATCAAAAACTTCAAGGCAGATGAACGATAATACCCGTATTGATAGTGATCCTGAAGAAACGGCCGAATGGCTTGATGCATTGCGCTCCGTTATTCAGCGTGGAGGTGACCAACGCGCTCACTTTCTCATTGAAACCATGATTGATAATGCGCGGCGATCAGGGATACATGTTCCCTACCAGCCGAATACCGCTTACGTCAATACTATTCCGTTACACATGGAACAACGCAGTCCGGGGGACCATGCCCTGGAGCGGCGAATACGTGCACTTGTGCGCTGGAATGCCATGGCAATGGTCATCCGGGCGAACCGCATTTCCAGCGAACTTGGCGGTCACATTGCCAGTTTTGCCTCCGCAGCGACCCTGTATGACGTCGGTCTGAACCATTTCTGGCGCGCCTCCAGTGAGAAGCAACTGGGCGATATGTTGTTCGTGCAGGGCCATTGCGCACCCGGGTTTTATGCTCGCGCTTATCTTGAGCGTCGCATCGACGAGGATAAACTGTGCCTGTTTCGCCAGGAAGTTGATGGAGAAGGACTGTCGTCTTACCCCCATCCCTGGCTGATGCCGGATTTCTGGCAATTTCCCACGGTTTCCATGGGACTCGGCCCAATCATGGCAATCTACCAGGCGCGCTATATGAAATACCTGCACAATCGCGGCCTCATTGATGCCGGAGATCGCAAGGTATGGGCTTTTCTCGGCGACGGTGAAATGGACGAACCGGAATCCCGTGGTGCGCTGTCTTTGGGCGGTCGGGAAAACCTGGATAATCTTGTATTTGTCGTCAATTGCAACTTGCAAAGACTCGATGGACCAGTCCGGGGTAATGGCAAAATCATTCAGGAACTGGAAGGTGATTTTCGCGGAGCCGGCTGGAATGTGATCAAGGTTATCTGGGGATCATACTGGGATCCGCTGCTGGCAAGAGATGAAAAGGGCCTGCTCAGGCAACGCATGGAAGAAGCGGTAGATGGAGAATACCAGGCGTTCAAGGCCCGTGATGGTGCCTATGTCAGAGAGAAATTTTTTGGCAAGTATCCGGAGTTGAAAGAGATGGTTTCCAACATGACGGACGAAGATGTCTGGCGCCTGAATAGAGGCGGCCACGACCCCCATAAAATGTATGCAGCGTACGCGGAGGCCATGCAGCATACTGGGCAGCCCACGGTGATACTTGCGAAAACGGTTAAGGGTTATGGCATGGGTGAAGCAGGTGAAGGTCAAAACGCCACCCATCAGCAAAAGAAAATGGGAGAAGACGCAATGCTTGCATTTCGCGACCGGTTCAATATTCCCCTGACCGACAAACAGGTAGCGGAAACGCCATTTTATCGACCGGATGCCGATTCGCCGGAGTGTCAGTATTTGCTGGAGCGCCGCGAAGCGCTGGGGGGGCCCCTGCCAGCGCGTCATCGTGGCTCCAAACCCACATTCAAGATACCTGATCTCGAAATATTTAAAACACAACTGGCAGGTACCGAGGATCGGGAAATATCCACCACCATGGCATTTGTCCGCATATTGTCTTCGCTGGTGCGGGACAAAGAGCTGAAAAAACATATCATTCCTATTATTCCGGACGAATCCCGAACTTTCGGTATGGAAGGCATGTTCAGGCAGCTTGGCATCTATTCACCAAAGGGGCAGCTTTATGAACCCGAGGATGCCGACCAGTTAATGTACTATCGTGAAGATAAGGGGGGCCAGGTTTTACAGGAAGGGATCAATGAATCCGGCGCAATGTGTTCCTGGATTGCTGCGGGCACCTCCTACAGTAACCACGATATTCACACCATTCCATTCTTCATCCTTTATTCGATGTTTGGATTCCAGCGTGTGGGTGATTTATGCTGGGCAGCAGGAGATATGCGCGCCAGAGGATTTATTCTGGGCGGCACATCGGGTCGCACCACCCTTGCAGGGGAAGGTTTGCAGCACCAGGATGGACACAGCCTGATACTTGCCAACACGGTGCCGAATTGTGTTTCTTATGACCCTACCTACTGCTTTGAACTGGCGGTCATTATCCAGGACGGACTCAGGCGTATGTACCAGGAGCAGGAAAGTATTTACTACTACATTACCGTAATGAACGAAAACTATGTTCATCCTGCAATGCCCAAAGGAGCGGAAAACGGCATCCTCAGAGGCATGTATCTGCTCAAATCGAGCGGCAAGAAAAGCAACAAGATCAAGGTTCAACTACTTGGTAGCGGGAGTATTTTACGAGAGTCAGAAGCCGCTGCAGAAATCCTGAGCGATGAGTACGGTATCAATTCTGATATTTGGAGCGTGACCAGTTTCAACGAACTTGCCAGAGATGGCCAGGATGTCGATCGCTACAACCGCCTGCATCCAGAAAAAGAACGACGAAAATCCTACGTAGAAACCTGCCTCGATAACACCGAAGGGCCAGTTATCGCTACCACTGATTATATGAGAATTTATGCAGAGCAAATTCGCCCCTGGGTTCCCAATCAGTATCATGTCCTCGGTACCGACGGTTATGGCCGCAGCGATACCCGGCAAAAGCTACGCCAGTTTTTCGAAGTGAACTCCCATCATATCGTGGTTGCTACGTTGTATTCGCTGGTAGAGTTGGAGCAGGTGTCACCAAAACAGGTCGCACAGGCGATTAAAAAGTTCAATATCGATGCGGACAAAATAAATCCGCTCAAAGCATAGAATTATTCAAATGTCTGAATTAACTGAAATCAAGATTCCCGATATTGGCGACTCTTCCGAGGTTGAAATTGTTGAAATCCTGGTTGCCGTGGGCGATCAGGTTGCGAAGGAAGATCCGTTGCTGACCCTGGAAAGCGATAAGGCGTCCATGGAAATTCCCTCTCCCGGAGACGGGACCATCAGCGAAATCAAGGTCGCCATTGGTGATAATGTATCAGAAGGATCTCTGGTGATGCTACTTGAGGCCAGCGGAACCACGACCGCAGAACCACCCCCTGAAGCGCCACCAGTTGCAGCGGAAATACAACCAGCCAGCGTACCGGTAGCAGATAGCGACAGCAAGGAGGCAGCGCCAGTCTCCTCCGGGTCGCCACCCGCTTCTTTACCACCAATGATCGATAACGCCGACCAGGCCAACCCTCATGCCAGCCCCGGAATAAGGAGATTTGCCCGTGAACTGGGGGCCGACTTGACCCGTGTCACAGGTTCAGGGCCCAAAGGAAGGATACTTAAGGAAGACGTCAAAAGCTGGATCAAGCAACAATTATCCGGTCCGGCAAAAACTGAGGGTAGCGGCATTCCGCCCATTCCGGCGGTTGATTTCTCCAAATTTGGCGAGGTGGAAAATGTTCAACTGGGACGGATTCAAAAATTGTCCGGGCCTCATCTCCAGCGTGCCTGGCTCAATATTCCTCATGTCACCCAGCATGATGAAGCTGATATTACTGACCTTGAGGCTTTTCGAAAATCACTTAAGGCGGAAGCAGAAAAAGAGGGAATTCGGGTTACGCTACTGGCCTTCATGCTGAAAATACTGGTAGGAGGGCTTAAAAAATTCCCCTTGCTGAACGCATCACTGGACCCCGGTGGTGGCAGTGTCATTCTGAAGAAGTATTTTAATATCGGAATCGCAGTGGATACACCCAATGGTCTGGTGGTTCCGGTCATCCGGCAGGTAGACCAAAAATCAATTTTTGAGTTGGCCCGGGAAATGGGTGAGTTAGGAGGCAGAGCGCGTGATGGAAAACTATCCCCTGCTGACCTGCAGGGTGGATGCATCAGTATATCGAGCCTCGGTGGAATTGGCGGCACTTCGTTTACCCCTATCGTCAATGCACCTGAGGTAGCAATCCTTGGGATTGCCAGATCGCGCATGACGCCAGTCTGGGATGGAAGTGAGTTTCAGCCACGACTGATGCTGCCCCTTAGCCTGTCCTATGACCATCGAGTGATCGACGGTGCAGAAGGAGCCCGATTCTGTGCCTATCTGGTTCAAATGCTGGGTGACACTCGCCGCCTGATCCTTTAGCAGGCCAATTGGTTTACCACCTGGCCTTTTACCTGAATTGACAGGGACACCCTGTATTTTTGTTAAACTGAAAAGATGAAAATTATTGAAATCAAGGTTCCGGATATCGGAGAGTTTGACCAGGTTGCGGTAGTGGAAATTTTTGTCAACCCTGGCGATCAGATTGCCAGCGAAGACTTGCTGATCGCTCTGGAAAGTGACAAAGCCACCATGGAAATCCCCTCCACAGACTCCGGTATTATCCAGGAGATCAAGGTATCCAATGGCGAAAATGTCTCTGAAGGCCACGTTATTCTTACCCTCCAGGTGGACGAGGATGAGGGATCCGGCAATCAGGATCAAAATGAAACCACGCAGCAGACTGAGCAAGCAGAAGCACCTGCCAACGGTGATAAAGTGGTACAGGAAGTGCCACAAGCCGCTCCGATACCAACCGCTGCAGCCGAGGCATCCGGTAGCGATCATCAGGCCGACCTGGTGGTACTGGGTTCCGGGCCCGGCGGTTATACTGCGGCTTTTCGAGCCGCGGATCTTGGCCTCAACGTCATCCTCATTGAACGCTATGATGCCATCGGTGGTGTTTGCCTCAATGTAGGTTGCATTCCGTCCAAAGCGCTGCTCCATATCGCCAAAGTTATCGAGGAAGCCCATGATGCCAGCACTGTGGGGGTTAGTTTTTCCAAACCGAAGATCGACATAAATGCGAGCGTGGGCTGGAAAAATGGCATTGTCAGTCAACTGACCAAAGGGCTTATGGGGCTTGCGAAACAGCGCAAGGTTACCGTTATTCACGGCGTTGGTGAGTTTACTGCACCCAATCAAATCAAGATAACAAGCGACTCCGGAGTGCAGACCGTGGGGTTTAACCAGGCGGTGATTGCGGTGGGTTCGCAGCCAGTAAAAATTCCCGGATTTCCCCACGATGATCCGAGATTGATCGACTCAACGGGTGCGCTGGAGCTTAAGGATGTTCCGAAAAAACTGCTTATTGTAGGCGGCGGCATTATCGGGCTGGAAATGGCGACGGTTTACCATGCCCTCGGTAGCAAAGTCAGTGTCGTAGAAATGCTGCCTACCCTGATGACGGGTGCCGACCAGGATATGGTTCGGCCACTGCTTAAGAAAATTAAAAAACAATATGAAAATATCTGGACCGGTACCCAGGTAACAGAAATGAAGGCCCAGAAATCAGGTATAAAAGTGAGTTTCGAAGGCAAAAATGCACCAGAGAATGCTGTCTTTGACAAAGTTCTGGTATCCGTGGGGCGCAGCCCCAATGGTAATAAAATTAATGCCGAAGCTGCCGGGGTCAAGGTAGATGAGAGAGGATTTATTGCGGTAGACAAGCAGATGCGTACAAATGTCCCTACCATTTTTGCCATTGGTGACGTGGTGGGCCAGCCCATGCTCGCGCACAAAGCGGTACACGAAGCAAAAGTGGCGGCTGAAGTTGCAGCCGGTCTCAAAAGCGGATTCGAAGCGAGGGTAATTCCCTCCGTTGCCTATACCGATCCGGAGGTTGCCTGGGTAGGATTGACCGAACTGGAAGCCAAAGCCCAGGGCATTGCCTACGAAAAAGGCGCGTTTCCCTGGGCCGCCAGCGGTCGCTCCCTGACCCAGGGTCGCAGTGAAGGAATAACAAAATTGCTGTTTGACCCGGAGTCAGAGCGTATTATTGGCGCTGCAGTGACCGGCACCAGTGCCGGAGACCTTATCGCGGAAGCCGCACTGGCCATAGAGATGAATGCCGATGCGCAAGATATCAGCCTTACCATCCACGCTCACCCTACCCTTGCAGAGACCATTGGATTTGCCGCTGAAGCGTTTGAAGGAACCATTACCGATCTTTATATGCCAAAGAAAAAACCAAAATAGCTTAAATTCTTTACCAGTATAGCTTTCAGCCGAATTTTATTTTCCGAAACAGACGGAGGGCCGTAGGCCCGGTACGAACTTGAACGATTTGTTAACTGATTTTATACACATCACGCCGATGACCAATTTTTACAACTACAACGATCAATTCATCATTCCGAATCTCATAGAGAATTCGATAAACACCCTGTCGGATGCGATATTTCTCCTGACCAGAGAGTTTTTCTGCTCCAGGAGGCCGGGGCTCCACTCTCAGCGCTTCAATCCGCTTTAGAATTCTTGCGACATCTTGATTTGGAATCTGTCGCAGGTCCTTTGCAACGGACTGCTTGAAAATGACCTCAAAGCTTCCCATGAATCTTTAGATCATTCAGTAGTTCTTCATAAGTAATTGTTGGTTCGCTTATCCTGTTGTCATAGGCCTCTAAATCTTCCTGGTCTTCCTGCAAACCGTTGCGAACTGCCTCATTCACAAGATCTGATACTGATCGGTGTGTAAAGGCCGCTTTTAAGCGCAAGGCTTGATGGATTTCAGGTTCAAAATAGACAGTTGATCGTTTAGATGAGTCGCTCATAGATTTTTCCTCCAAGAGCAAGTTTAACGCTATAGCGTTATAACGTCAAACCGTTATCGCCAATAGAAAGCAGACCCGTATCCCTTCCGCTGGCAATGGGATCAACGCCAATGGCGGGAAGGTACCAGTTTTCTTCTTCCGGATGTAAATGGCGATGTCCACTCGGGTGGGATTCCAGAGCGTTTGACAGTGCCTTATTGGTGCCTGACCCTCTATCATTGCGCGTCGTACGCCGGCTCGATTCAAAAAAACCTGATAAGTTTTTTTTACCCAATTTCGTTGCTCCGCATACTCACGAGCCATAGGGCCGCCAGCACATCAATTTCAGTTTCCAACCGGGTTTGCGGCGCGGTTTCCTGCTGTTTGTTTAGCAAGCCATGCATTGGCTTCATCTGCTCGCCGGGAATATCAGTGTTATCGAACGCGATCTGAGCCCGGTAGAAATATGATGGCAACAAAGATTAACGACGCGGATACAGCCAGCAACTCGAACAAGCGGCTGAATCCCCAGTTACCGTGTATCCAAGCGATTAACAGGACGCCCGGA
>CAYOGN010000256.1:0-8303 GCA_964403545.1 uncultured Gammaproteobacteria bacterium | reverse complement strand
TACGAGGCGATTGAAGAGATCGATAAAAATCAGGTCGAGGCAATCACCGCCACCGGGGCCAGTAAGGCGCAGGTAATCGCCTATGGAATCGTGCCTCAAATCCTGCCCGCATTTGCCGGCATCGTCGTATTTCGCTGGGATATCAATATTCGCGAATCCACTGTACTCGGCCTGGTCGGCGCCGGGGGTATTGGCCTCCAGTTGCAGTCTTCACTCAATGTCCTCGCATGGCCACAAGTAACGGTTATCCTGTCGTTAATTCTGATTGCAGTTATTGTTAGCGAGTGGGTTTCTGCGAAGGTACGTCATGCAATTATCTGATCTCCGTGTATAGTAAATACCGGTTTGTAACCTCCTCCGGTTTCCAGGTCCAGAATGCAGGCAGTGAAGGACTACTGACTTACAAATCATGCATTGAGAACGCTTAAGAAACTCAATAATCGTTATTTTATTATGCGCCATGGTCATAGCGTGGCGAACAGGGAAGGTATTGTTTTAAGTGATCCTGCTTTCGGGGTGCCGGGGTACGGTCTTAGTGAAACCGGGGTTGAGCAGGTGCGTAAATCTGTTAACAAAAATAAGGATTTGAACGGGGAAACCATCATCCTCAGCTCAGACTTCAGGCGGGCCAGGGAAACTGCCGAGATCGTTCAAAAGATGATTGCTTGCGAACGGGAGATCGGGTTTGATCTGCGGTTACGTGAGCGATTCTTTGGTAACTATGATCGCAAGTCTGATACCGCCTACGCAGGAGTTTGGCAACGAGATCGTCTGAATCCACGTCATACCAATGCCAACGTTGAGAGTGTTTGTTCGGTTTTAAAAAGAGGCGTTGAGTTGGTGAATGAAGTTGACGCACGCTATCAAGAAAAGTCTGTTTTGCTGGTTTCCCATGGAGATATTTTGCAAATCCTGCAAACCGCATTTGCGAGGCGAGATCCTGGTCAACATCGTGACCTGAATCATCTTGAAACTGCGGAAATTCGATTGATGACTTTGGCTTAATACTAAAGGTCCGTTGCGCTTAAGAGTTGAACCCGGGGGTTATTCATAGCCTGTCATTTCGAGATAGCCTCTACCAATGATCGCTCCATTTTCGCTGATGGAGACCATGCCCTCCCAGTAGCGTACGCTAAAATCCATTTCCTGTTGATCTACCACTGCTTCCACCAGCCATTGTTTGTGCAGAGGCTTTATTTCCAGTTCCCAGGCCACAGGATAGTTTGCTCCGTTTCTACTTTTCCACCATCTTTTTGGTTTCAGGTCGATATCGTTGAAATGCAGATTTGTTTGTACGCCGTTGGCATCGACAATGCTGCCACCACTATGAACATCGGTCTCTTGCTGTCGGTTCCGCAGGCGATAAAACATCAGGTCGGTGCCGTCATCTATCTGCATCGAAAACCAGTCCCAGCCGACCTGGTCGGGGCCAAGGGCGCTGCTGCTCCATTCGCGGTCAAGCCAGGATAAGCCAGACACCGTGTAGTTATTCTCTCCAAACCGAATGGCTCCTTCGCTTTGCAGACGACTGACGGAATAATAATATGACGCATTACCCTTTTCAGTGCTCTTTTGACTCAAACCCTGTTCACCTTGCAATATAGGTGAGGTTAGCGGAGCGAACTCAAGATCCAGACTAAATTTATCGGTATTCACATTCAACCGCCAGGGAAAACCTTTGGAAGCGCTGAATATTTTCCAGTCACCAACCCAGAGATCAAACGGATCAGTCCTGACACCCGCCAGTCCCAACGCTTCCCGGGAAAATCTTTCGGTGGCGATATGTTTTTGTGTGGTGGGGTCTGTGAGTGCAACATGGGCCATCCAAAATTGATTTGTAGCCCATTTTGAACGACGTTTCATCTCTGACTGTGGTCGCAGCGCGAACCGAAAAAAGGTTACCTGAAAGCCAAATCGCTGCCCCTGATCTGCCGCGACATTGCCCGTGATATACCACCATTCATTACGAAAACCGTTGTGCGGTCCGTGATCGGCGGGAAAATCAAATTCGCGCGGGCTATGGGCATGTAAAAACCCTGATCCTGATCCTGATCCGGATTCACTACCCAACGCTTGCTGCAGAGATACCGCAGGATTCGGGGTGGATTCGGGGGAACAAGCGCCCAGCAGGATTAAAATAAGCAACAACAGGCCGACAGGTTTTACCTCCAGATACATGGGATCATTCTTCCCGTAACGCCTCTGCGGCAGAAGTGCGCGACATTTTGATCCCTGGATATACCCCGGCTAACAGTGCAGCACCCAACGCGAGTAGTACTGCTTCGAAGTAAATTGTCAGGTCAATCTGGCTGTGAAGCGTCCAGCCAAATGACCGATGATTAATCACGTCCATCAGAATGCGGGAAATAAGCCAGCCCAGAGGCAATGACAGCAGGCCTGCGAACAGTCCCATCAAGCCGGTTTGGAGGATGGTTAATCTGACTAATTCAAAGCGCGTAAACCCACTCGCTCGCAAAACCGCATTTTCCTTTAACCGTTCAAACTGTAACGCCATCAATGCAGAAAGAATTCCAACGAATGCCACCATGATGACCAGCAGGCGCAATACTCGGGTAATGGTAAATGTTCGATCAAAAACTTTCATCGTTGATTGCAATATTTCGCCATTGGAGCGAACCCTGATGCGCGGGTCATGGTTAAACGCCAGTGCGCGGATTCGGGTCAGGTTCGAATTTACTGGTGTAGGTTTATTGAAATAGACACCGACTGTTGAAATGCTGGAATCATTCCAGAGATCTGCGTACACCAGACGATCCATCACTATCACGCCACGATCAGAGCCGTAGTCATAAAATATCCCGCCTGCAATAAACTGTCTTTCTCCTGATGCGGTCAGTAAATTTATGGTGTCTCCTGGCAATAATCCCTGATGAAAAGCGTAGGGTTCTGATATCAGTACCATATTTCCGCGGTGAAATTCACGCCACATGTCCGGTAGCAGCGTTCCCTTGAACAGGAAGCCTTTATAGCTTGCAGGGGCCATTTCGATGGCGAGCAATTCTGCCGAACCTTGCGCAGTTTCCACTTCCACTCGCCGGCCGGTGCTTAGTGCGGCGATACCCTCCATCTTGTTCAATTGACTTACCAATCCATCAGGTAGTGGCGTCGATACCAGGCGAGAAGTACTGTGGGGGATAGACAAATAGAGCTCGCCCTGCAGAGAGCGTGCCATCCAGTTGGCGACAGTGCCTCGAAAGCTCTCTACCATTATGCCCATTCCGACGGTCGCAGCCACTGCCATGGTGAGCGCAGCGATGGCAAGCCCGGTTCGGCTTAAGCTCGCGCTTATACTGCGAATGGCAAACAGACCGGTAAAACCGGAGAGTTGTGCCAGAACTGGTGTCAATAGCCTTGAGAATGCAAACACAAGGGCTGGTACCACCAGGCAATACCCGGCAATGATAAAGAATAATCCAGAAAATCCTGGCATTAACGATTTGCCAGGTATTCTTATCATTAAAATTCCCAGCGCAATCGCGCTAATTCCAGCCGCTATCAACCAGGGTAGTGCCCTGAATGTCCTGTATTCAGAAGCTGACCGTCTGGTCACCGACCGGGGTTCGGAACGCGCTGCTTCCAAAGCGGGCAAAAATGCCGCCAGCAGCGTCACCAGGATTCCCAGCAGTAGTCCCTTGAGTAACATTTCCGGGGCGATCAACAGAGTACTGACATTCGTGGTGAAATAAAGGTCATTTACCGTCTGTGCGACCAATTTAACCAGCCCTCGTCCAAGCAATATTCCACTGAGCAGGCCAGCCAGGGTGCCAACCAGACCAACAATGAATGCTTCCAGTAATATTCTGACAAACAGTTGAACTCGGGTCACGCCGACCATTCGTAACATGCCAAGCAGCGCACGTCGCTGTAGCACCGAAAAACTGATGGCGTTATAAATCAGAAATCCACCAACCAGCAATGCAAGTAAACTCATTGCACTGAGGTTTATCTGAAACGAGTGACTCAGATCGGCGAGCGCTCGATTACGAATTTTTGCAGCCACGAGCCGAGTGCCAACGGGGAGCAATGCGGTTACCCGTGGTAAATCAGCACGATTCAATTTAAGATCAATTCGATCCAGTCGACCAATTTTATCCAGTAACTCCTGGCCAGTAGCGATATCGGCGATGAGTAATCCTTCCAGTTCATTATCCCGATCACTACCAATCAAGCCCGCAATGACGATCTTTTTGTCAATCCCGGCGGATTGAATGGAAAGGGTATCGCCGGTGGAAACATCAAGTTGGCTGGCACTGATGGCAGCCATCAGTACCGAGCCAGGCTGGGTCAACAATTCAGCAACCTTTGCTGTCTTGTCGGCTTTTTGGGCGAGGACCGTGAACGAACGAAAGGGAGCCTCTGCCAGTGGATCGAGCCCCAGCAGGGTAAAAGTTTGTTCCTCAATCCTGACCGATCCTTCGACCACAGGGGCAATCGTTTCCAGGCCCTGGTTGACCCGTAATTCGGTATAAAAATTCTCTTCCAGTCCGATTGGGCCACCAATGATGCGGTGGGTACTGCCGCCTGTTATCTGCTCCATTGATAATTCAAATGAACGGCGGACACTTTGGTTGGCGAGATCGACCGCAACCACCACCGCTACCCCCAGCATAATACCCAGTACGGAAAGAAGTGTCTGCCATCGATGACTACCCAGGTAACGAATCAGGGCAAGCCATACCAGATCATTTACCACGTGATATCTCCTGCTTCATCCACCACTTTGCCAGCATCCAGTACCACCACCCGGTCTGCTGCTCGGGCTACCTCCAGGCTATGAGAAACGATGAGAACGGTCTGGTTTGATTCTGCCGCCAGACCGATGAGCAGATCGAGTACCTTGCGCCCTGATTCAGCATCGAGATTGCCGGTGGGTTCGTCTGCCAGTACCAGTGAAGGACGATGGATCAAACCACGCGCCACCGCAACCCGTTGTTGTTCTCCACCGGACAGTTGATCCGGATAATCTTTGCCACGATCATCAAGTCCTACCGCATTCAGCATCGCCCTGGTTTGTTGCTTGATGGTGCTTGACGTAACCCGGTTGAGTTGCAGTGGTAAAGCAATATTTTCGGTTACCGTCAGGGTCGGAATCAGGTTGAAAAACTGGTAGATGAAACCAATATGCTGGCGGCGAAACAGGGTACGCTGATTTTCATTCAAGGCGGTAAACTGCTGGCCATCCATTACGATTTCGCCCTGGTCTGGTTGATCGATGCCGGCAATAATATTGAGCAGGGTGGATTTACCGCAACCACTTCGGCCCAGTAGTGCCAGCCGTTCTCCCCGGTCAATATGCAGATCTACACCGTGCAGAACATCTCGCTTTCGTCTGCCTTCTGCGAATGATCGGGTAATTCCCCGGACGGTCAGTAAAACCTTGTGCTGTTCAACCATAGTCCGATTATCACCTGTTCCGCTGCGCCATCCATCATTTTCAATCAATATTATGAAAGTCAGGTCGAGTATCGACAGACCGGGAAAATAATACGGTAGTGGTTAAATAACCGGAAACTTTGATTGACAGTCCTGTCGCACTACGGTTGAATGCAAGCCTGAGTTACTACCTGAAAACGGCTATGTCACAAGAACAATTACTGACCTTGTTTAAACAACTGGACGAGCAACTGCAGGATGGCAGTGTGGAGGAAAGCGAGCACAAATTGCGGATTGCAGAATTAATTGATAGCCTGGAGCGCCAGCAGATGCAGCCCGATTCCTTTGATCAGTTTTCCGCGGCTTCTGTCACCGTCCGGCAGATGCTGGAAACCTATGAAAATAAACACCCGACTATTGCGGGGATATTGCGATCGCTTTCCAATACCTTGTCCAATATGGGTATTTAAATCTGTTTACCACACCAGGTTTGGCGGGGGTTGCCAAAACTTCGAGCACCAAAATTTGCTGGACAGATTCCGGAAAATCAGGTTCTACTTTCATGAATCTTACCGACGGAATGTCGTTATCAAGTAGAGCCTGAAGAATGGATCCAGAAAAACCTGTTCCATCTCCGCCTCGTGCGATTGCCAGTGTGATCCTTTCCATGGGTCTGCTCGCCATAGGGAATGGCTTGTTGTTTGCATTTATTCCGGTGCAGTTGGCAGCAAAAGGATTCCCGGTTTGGGTCGCCGGGGCAGTGGTTACTTCTATGGCAGCCGGGGGACTGATTGCTTGCCTTGTGACCGGACTGGTTGTCCACAGGGTAAGTCATGCACGTGCGTTCGCCACCATGACTGCCTGCGTTATTCTGTCTGTGTTGATGATTTCGCTGGGAACCTATCCGTTGGTCTGGATTGCTGCTCGAGCACTCTATGGCTTTGCCGCTACCGGGCTATTTATAATCAGTCAGAGCTGGCTCAATGATGCCTGTGCCAATGCGTGGCGGGGCAAAGTTATTGCCATATTTTATATGGTATACGTGGTAGCCATTGGAACGGGGGGGTTGATCCTGCGATATGTGCCATTGGATGGAGCTACGGTCCCGCTATTAGGAATATTTTTCTCAACGGTTGCACTGTTACCAGTATGTTTAACCCGGTTGCCTACACCACCACCACCGGCGTCTATTGCTATCGCCGTCGGTGCGGTTTGGCGTATATCTCCCGTGGGATTGGTGGGGCTCCTTGCGGTTGGTGGACTGACCATGTTGTTGCAGGGATTCGGGCCAATCTATGTTGCCAGCGAAGGTTATTCCAAGAACGACGTTGGTCTGCTGGTTTTTCTGATGCAACTAGGCTTGATCGCTGTCCAGTACCCTCTCGGTTCATTGTCCGATCGAATGGATCGACGTTACGTATTGATTGGAGCCTGTTTACTAACTATTGTGGCGGCAATGTTTGCCCTTGGAACAAATCCTGAGCATTTTGTACTCATTGTACTTGTTTTTGCGGTGTGGTCCGGCGCGACAGAATCGATCTTCTCCGTCGCCAATGCACATGCCAATGATCGTGCAGATCCGGAATACTATGTGTCGTTGTCCAGCACACTGCTCGTGGCATGGTCACTATCCGGTCTGGTTGTGCCGGCGATGGCAACGGCACTGACGCCAGTTTTTGGACCTCAAGTCTTTATGTATATGGCGATTATTATCGCCGCATTGTATGGCGGTTTCGTCACCTTGAGATTGTTCCGGCGGGATCCAATACCACTCGAAGATATCGAACCCTATCAGCAAGTCAGCGCCCAGATGCCGCTAAGCGTGGAACTGGCTCGACCCGCTGAGCACGACGAGCGGAATTAACGAATCTCCCTGTCATTGCCTGTTCGGTGTAGTGTCTGGTCAGATAAGACCCCGAAAACCGACTAAAATCCCATGGCCATGGTGGCTATGGCAATGGCTTGGCTGCGGCGAGGTTAAGTAGCTCGCCATCCCGGTAGACAACCATTTCTATTTTCTCTCCATGACCACGGCTCGCCATATACGCATAGGCGCGTTCTATCCCTTCCCTGTCGAAGCCAATATTCTGGCCACCAATGGAAACGATAATGTCGCCGCCCAGACTTAGACTCTGGCCATTAATGGTCGCCGGTACCAGCCCGGCCCGGATGCCCAGTGCTGCGGCGAGGGAGCCCTCGGCCACATCCTGCACGATGACGCCATTTGGAAAGGGTGCATTCAGCGCCCTGGCAAGTGTTTCACTCATCGGTTCAACCGACATCCCGGCCCATATGGCTCCTTTCTTGAGAAACAGATTTGACGCCATGTTTGCACTGGCAACAAAACCAAAGCCGCTGGCATTGGAGCGAAAATGACTGACCACGCCCATCACTTCACCCCGCGTATTGAACATTGGTCCGCCTGAATTACCCGGATTGATCGCCGCATCGGTCTGGAGAAATTCCGTATCCATAATATTAAAAGAACCGGTATTGACCGGACGGCCGCTAAAGTGGCCTACGGTCAATGTCTGCGAAAACCCGAAAGGAGAACCGATCACGAGAACCTCCTCACCAATGGCCAACTCGTCTGAGTTGCCCAGTGTGGCAACCGGTAAGTCTGTGGGAGGATCAATAATTTTCACCACTGCCAGGTCGGCAAACGGGAATGAACTAACCGTTTTTGCTGCATGGGATTCTCCGTTGTTAAGATACACCACCATAGTATCAGCCAGATTAACGATATGCGCTGCGGTCAGGATCAACCCGTTTTGGTTAATAATTACCCCGGACCCGGTACCTTCTATCTGGCTATTGACCTCCCTGTTCCCGGTAAGACTATCGACATGCTGGTTGGTAGCGATAGTAACCACAGATTTACTGGCCTGGTTAAATAGTTCACTGAAATC
>CAYOGN010000255.1:0-31166 GCA_964403545.1 uncultured Gammaproteobacteria bacterium | reverse complement strand
TGAGCCCGCTTTGTTGCAGTAGCGGGCTACAGGGGACAATCACCAGGCCGCTGACAGCCGCTGCACAATAGGCCACTATTAATTCAAAACAGTTTGGTAGTACGGTGGCAAACCGGTCGCCTTTTTTCAGACCACTGGCGATCAGTGCATTGGCCAGACCATTGGCTTCGCTGTTAAGGGATTCGAAGTTCCAGCTTTGATCTTCAATTTCCAGTGCAGGGTATTGACCCCGGTAACGGGCATGGTAACCCAGCAATCCAGAAATCGTTAACATACCAATTTACCCGTTTCTGATATTTTGCGGTATGTGGCAAACCGGAACGGGTTCCATTTTATGCTGGTTGGCGCGATGCAATTTTCGATATATTGCAAGAACTTTCTTCCTTCCTGGATCAAGATTCACTTCATCATTCTCTCCCAACCCATCGCGGGCGTCAAATTCCATGGCCCATTCGAGTTCGGGATAACTCGCTCCAATCTGGTCTTCGTCGGTACGGTCATCGCCCCACAATCCATCAGTAGGTGCTGCAATCTGGATATCCCGGCTTACCCCCATGGTCCGGGCTACGGCATAAACTTCGGATTTCATCAGATCTGCAATAGGACTCAGGTCTACTCCGCCGTCACCATACTTGGTAAAGAATCCGACTCCGAAATCTTCCACCTTGTTGCCGGTGCCCGCCACAAGATAGCCATGAATACCGGCAAAATAATATAGTGCTGTCATGCGCAACCTGGCGCGACTGTTGGCCAGGGCCATGAAGCGTAATTTTTCATCTTCCACAGGGGGTAAAGATGCGATAAAGGTATCAAATGTAGAAGAGAGGTCAACCACGGTAGAACTTACGTTTTCATATCCGGATTTCAACCGCCTGATATGTTCACGTGCCCTGGAAACCTGTGAATCCGCCTGATAGATAGGCATTTCCAGGCACAGTACGGGTTTGCCTGTGCTCGCAGCGAGGGATGAGGTGACGGCAGAGTCAATTCCACCGGAAACGCCGACCACAAAGCCGCTGGATCCGGATTGGGAAATATAGCTATTCATCCAGTCTGTGATGTATTTAATTACTGCTTTGGTATTCATTTGCCTGTTGGTTGAAGGTTTTAACGGGTATTGTTGCCATTTTATACTATCAACAGCTTTAATCATCCACCGCGAGTCATTTCTTCGAATACCAGGTTTTTTATTCAGCAATGTGTGGCACAAAACGGTAACTGAAATCCGGATTGGTTTGCGCCATAATATACACACAGTTTTCTTCCTGGTTGAATTTATGCGATCATTAATACATCTCATTGCAGTTGTTGGTTTGCTGCTATTTGTCATCAGATACAGCGGGATACTGTCAATCAATAAGACCCCTGGAGATTCCGGGATTGGCCAGACAGATCAGGTGCGCATGGATTTAAACAATAGTCTGGATCAGTATCAGGAAAAACTCGATACCGCGATGGAGCAATCCGGAGCGTCAGAATAATTCTAGTTTGTTGGACCATTTAGTATGAGCGGTGGTCTGTGGGCGTTATTTTTTGGTTCCCTGTTGGCATCCACCCTGTTGCCCGGAGGGGTAGAAGGGTTACTTTACTATATGGTTCAGGAGAATCGGCACACCTTCATGGGTCTGCTTGTTGTCGCCAGCATCGGTAATACTCTTGGCGGTATCATCACCTGGTGGATTGGTTGTCTGTTGTATAAAGGATTGTCTGGAAGTCAATTTTTCAATCGTCTGGAAAAGTGGTTCAAAATCGATGATAAATCTCTCCAACGGGTACGTCACTGGGGGGCACCGGTATTACTTTTATCGTGGATGCCGGTAATTGGTGATCCGCTTTGTCTGGCAGCCGGATATCTGCGGCTGGACTTTTGGGCCTGCGTAACGATGATAGCGCTGGGTAAGACAGGTCGATATCTCGCCTTGCTCTGGCTGCTTTACTGACTTTTACCGGTGGCGGGGATTTCATACGTCAGGGAAGCCCAATGGCTATGCCAACGGGATGCATTTTTCTTTTTCTCTCGGGCTTCCATATATACCGTGCTCAACAGAAACTGATGTCCTGCCTCCGTTGGAATGCTGGCTCTACCCTGTTGGTCAGTATAAAAAATATTTCGTTCCGCCTTTCCGTCCTTGGTTCGACGAAATACAGTAATCTGTGCATTGGTATGCGGTTTGCCCGCCAGCAGGAGTTGTACCGCGATATGATCAGGTGTACCGATGTACGGGTTGGTCAAGGCGACAATTTCAAATGGTAGTCCAAAAATCACATCGTCTCCATCGGGTTTGTCTACCACGAACAGTGATTTGGCGTAACGATAAAATGTTTCTTCAAATCCCGCTTCAGCATAACCGCGTTTTTGATGCTCTTGCAGAATCCATTCAACCCCCTGTTTTTTTGCAAAATTTTCAAATTTTTCCCAGGTTTCATAAGTGACCCTGGTGCCAGTGGATTGATAGCCAAGAGAATGTAGTCCACTTTGTTTAACGCTGGATCGAATTGCAGGTATATCACCCAGTCGACCGTTGATTTTTTCACGCTCTACGCCATAGGCTATTTGTAGTAATACAAATTTATCATCGTTATACACCTGGCTGTTGCCGCGATAGAATTGACCAACCCGTATATGAGCTCTTACAGGGTCACCTTTTTGAACTCGAAATTCAACGGGTTGAATCCACGCTTCGTGAGCGATGGCCGAAAGTGGAGTTGTCGCAATCCACCACAATATGATCGAAACCAGCGGGTATATTACGTTTATTTGCCCGCCACGAGCGCGGATGAACCTTGACATTTCGATGCCTTGAGTTAGTGTCGTATTTTGTGGCTGGTTATTATCGCACCTCAATGCCGATAGTGTAATTATACAGAATGCATCAACCAGTGGATGAATACGTGTTTTAAAAGTTTCCAGAGTTAAATTCGATGCAAAGAGCGCCGAACTCACCGGGGGTAAGACATTTGCTCTTGCCATTGGTCCTGCTATTACCGCTTTATATGGGTTGTATCGCGGCGCCCGGTTTCGCCCATGAAGTACGACCTGCCATCGTTAACCTTAACCTTGTATCCGGTGGCTACGAACTGGAAATTCAGCTCAACCTCGAATCGCTGATGGCTGGAATCAATCCTGAGGTACAGGACACCGATGAGTCTGTGAATGCGTCACGTTACAATCAGTTGCGGAAAATGACGCCTGAAGAGCTGTCTGCAGAATTTTCCCGGTATGAGGCAGAATTTTTAGCGGCTATCCGTGTAAAAACTGCCAATGGAAGCCGGATTGATCATAGGGTGGTAATCCTTGAGGTTGAAGAAACCGGAGATCTGAGCCTCTCCCGGGACAGTCGAATTACGTTGGTGCCAATTGCCAGGGTATTGTCAGGCGGTATAACCTGGTCCTGGGACGAGGCAAATGGCACCAATATAATCAGAGTAAATAAAGACGACGAACAGGACGATGAAGAGGGGTATAGTGCCTTTCTGACGGGCGGTGAACAAAGTGAAGAGATTCCCTTGTCGGGTGAACTCCAGCTAACGGCGCGCGAAGTGATATGGAATTATCTCGTGGTTGGGTTTAGTCATATATTGCCCAGGGGTCTGGATCATATTTTGTTTGTGGTCGGGCTATTTCTGCTCAGCCCGAGATTGCGACCATTGTTAATCCAGGTCACCAGTTTTACCGTCGCTCATACGGTGACACTGGCACTGGGGGCAACGGGGGTAATTCAGATTTCACCAGCCATTGTTGAGCCATTGATTGCCGCTTCCATCGTCTATGTTTGTGTTGAAAATATATTTTCTGAAAAACTGCAGAAATGGCGGCCATTCGTTGTGTTTGGTTTCGGCCTGTTGCATGGTCTCGGATTTGCCGGTGTGTTGTCCGAGGCAGGGATCGCCAGTTCATTCTTTATTACTGCGCTGCTGTCGTTCAACATTGGAGTGGAGTTTGGGCAGTTGGCGGTGATACTGATTTGTTTTTTATCGGTAGGGCTATGGTTTGGTCATCAGCCCTGGTATCGAAAAGTCATTACCATACCCGCTTCACTGGTCATTGCGCTAATCGCAACTTTCTGGTTTATTGAGCGAACTTTTTTATCTTAATCTAATTTCTATATTAATTAAATAACTATATGTTTAATATAATTTATTTTGATTTAATTGAAAGATAGACAACCACCAGAAAAATAGTGCCACCCACAATGGAGATCAGTCCACCCAGGCCCATCAACGCCATTCCCGCGATTTGCTCAAGCTGTTGCAGGCCTTGTTCGGCACCGGCAGTTTTTCGTTGAACCCCATAGCCACCGGACCACGCCAGACCGATGATATGCATCAGTTGGCCACTTCCGTAAATTCCCGGTTGCCATCTTGCCGCACGTGCCGTAATTTTGCGGAATCCCAGTTTCGGTAACAGATGATAAGTCATGCCCATAAATGCAATGGTCACACCAACGATAGATCCATGATAGTGTGCCGGAACGGTCACGTTACTGCCCGTGATCATAAAGCCGATAATTCCGCCCACACCGAATAAAAGAACCGAAAACAGCAGCGCGCTGCGCTCGATTTCAAATCCTGGCGTGGGATGCCAGCGACCGACGATGGACACCGTTGTGGCCAGACCGACGGGAACGGCAGCCAATGCGCCACCATACTTCATTAACTGGATGAACCAGAACAAGTGCCCTCCGGATTTGACATCGAAGACCAGATAAATTATCGGTACCATCAGAACCGGAGTAAGACCAAAAACAAATAGTAGCAGCACAACACGAGGCGATATTCTCAGGTCTGCACCGCTGACGCTGGCTAACCACAACCACGCAACCAACATCAGTTGGGTATGGCTGAACTGGATAATATGACCACTGCCCCAGAACAGGCGGTCATAATATGCCTGGCCTTCGAACTCACCGTCGATACCGATATAAGAAAGGACAAATGCGCCGATGGCGAAAAATGAGGCCATGACGGCTACAAACAGTCCAAAACGGAGGGCACCTTCCCCACTGATCTGGTCGCCTATAGCCCATGATGCAAGAAATGTACGCAGTACCAGCAGGCTGAAACCGAGACCGAATACCGCCAGCCCGATAAAAAATATCTTACTTTGTAAAACCGGCACGTAATTGTTCATTAACGGGTAACTTTCACCGGTAAATGGGGATATGGTAATAATCAAGGTTCCCGCACTGGCGAGAAAAAGGGCGGTCCAGCCACATCGTGAGCATCGATTAGAGTTGTTATAACTCCAGAAAACACCGGAAAATGCCAAAAACCAGACCAGCACAGTCAGATCAACATGAACCACCAGCGCTGTTCGGAAAAAATCAACCCAGGGAATTACTTCGTGAAAGAAAGGGGTGCGTGAAAGCACGATAAGAATTGTCATCAGACCGCCGATGACCAGTGCTGAAAGTCCCAGCAATAACCAGCCGATGGTCAAACGGCGCGCATCGTTATTCGGAACAGGCAGGAAAAACTGATCAATGGGCATTAGTTTCTCCTGTCTTTAAAGAGGTTGGTAAAAACATGACTGAAGCAATAGATGGATGTTTACTTGCAATAATAATAGCAATAAAGTTCAATCCGGTTGTATGAGTCAGGAAGAAAATACACTTACAACACGATCAGAGCAGACTGCCGACGGGCAGGAAGTCGGACACAATGGCCCGACTGTTACATTCTTTGCCATCGGTGTGGTATTGAATATTGTAATGATAACAGCGTATTTTATCTGGGCTTACAGACAGTGGAAGAAATCTGACAATTAGAGGGCTATTTTATAGCTACTTAATCAAGAATATAGGCCTGAATTTTTTCGAATTGCGCTGCGATGGTTGCCGCGTAGTGCGGTTGGGAGAAGGATGCAACAAGTCTTCCGAGAGGATCCACAAGAAATATAGCGCTGGTATGGGCGACTGTGTACTGACCGGTAGTGGTTTCCGGTTCGATCTCGTAGCCGGCACCGAATTGATGAGTAAACAGGTCAATTTCTGCTTTTTGTGCCGTTGCACCAATAAATGCACTATTGAAATACGGCACGTAACTGGCCAGTAATTCAGTGGTATCCCGGGCTGGATCCACCGAGACAAAGAGTACCTGGGTTTCGGGTTCAGCACTATTCGCCTGGCCTTGTAGCAAACTCTGAACCGAGTTCAGCACATAAAGTGTGGCGGGACAAATATCCGGACAGGAAGTATAGCCAAAAAAAGCAAAAGTCCACTTACCCTTAAATCTGTGTTCGTCAAAGGGCTTGTTGCTGTGATCTGTCAACTCAAATGGTTGTAACTGTCTGAAATCGGGGCGCAGCACAGCGGCAAGTTCCGAGGGCGGGACTGATGGCTTCCATAGAAAATAGATGACAACCATGACCAGGCAAAAAACCCCGAACAGGACAGGTGTACCGTTGAATTTCCTCCATTTGAAGCTCATGACCGTGGTTACCCGCGTGCGTGGGTGTTGCTAGTCAGGCCTGGTTGTTCAGAATGAATATCTGACGTCTACTTTACTGATCAACGACGTGGTTGTATTTGATGATGTGTTCGTTGATGACGCCCGGCTTGATCAGTTCGAGGAAGTCGTCAACCATCCGGATGGTGCAGGGCGCCAGGGATCCGCATTCAAAGACCAGACGGTCTTCCAGGTAGCCGAAATGTTCAATGTGTACGGTAGCCAACTCGGTTAACTGGCCAAACTTTCCTCTTAAATAAGCACCGCCAGTGGTTTCTTTCTTCGCTTGCTCCAGCACTTTGTTGATGACAGCTGGGTTCACTGAAGCAGCATAGGGATATGGCAAATAGAGCGTTGCGATCCATTGCCCCTGAAAAAACTTGAGATATATATTGTTGTTGATTGTTTCGGACGGGCTTTCGTTATTGCCGTCTCTTGAAAAGTAACCCGTGTAGATATCAATGCTATCCGATGTCTGTTGTGATAAAACAATTCCCGGTACCGCTGCAGCGATGACAAGTGCGCTCGAAAAAATCAAATTTATTAGAATATTTTTCATAAAGTTCAGCCTGTTTTCCGAAATAAACCATTTTTTGCACGAAGAATCATGGTTTTCATGGTTCGTTCATCGATCTGATCGTGAGACCTCAGATCCGCGAGTTTATGTAAACGTGAATCATGGGTCTTGAAATGTAACTGAAACCACTCATTCAACCGTTGCTTGAGTTTTTCATCATTCAGTTCGGTTGTCATTTCAAATTCATCGGCGATATCACGAATATCATCCAGCAATCGTTCATGATCAGTTCTAAGCTCTTCATATTGATCATAGCCGTGGGTCTCCATCATTCGCTCCTCAAGCGCGAAATGTGCCGATATACTGCCATAAATATCACCAAGATGATCGAGAACCTGTTCTCTCTCTACCGCTCCATTGTCAGTATTTTTATCAATCAGGGTGTAGACGGAATCAATCTGCTCAATGAGTTGCCTGTGTTCAAAATCGATGCCCGGAATACCGGTACAGAATTCTTCGCGCCATTTGATCAATGCCATAAACAGGCTCCAATGTAATTATCAGGACAGGTTATCTGGCGCCGCAAAAATGACCGGCAAGACAGGAATACCAGATATCGGCATTCTGCACTATGTCAGTCCGGTTTGCGACAAATACCAGGTTAGCAAACTCGCCAAAGTTGATCTGGATCAATTACTTTCATGCGAGCCTTAAATACTCTACCTGGGTGGAGATTTTACTTGGCTCACTGCATTGGTTTTTATGATTTTCGGAAAATTTATCGAGAGAAATGAAAGGTTTGCGGTTCCAGTGGTCTCTAAACTTTAAACATACAATGAGATTCTTGCCATGTCCCAGGAAGACAACGTGCCGAAACCTGAGCAAATTCCCTTTTTCCAGAGGATGCTCGACAACCCATTCCTTTTATTGTTTATAGGCGTCGTCATGCCCACTGTATTCTATATCTTGTGGGGAATCATGGAGATCGCCACCATTCCAGTTGCCCCGTAAATTCATCATCCACAGATTAAAGGAGAATAATAATGACTTCATTTTTACCACCCGCGGATCGCATCTGGTGGAAGGTTCCCGTTGGAAAGCAGGAACTTGTCTGGATCGGTATTGCATTGATATGGTGCCTGATCATGTTTTTTATGATGCCATACTGGCATATATACGGAAAACAAAATCTGTCCAATGAGGCTTACCAAACCACGCCGGCGCAGTTTCAGGCCAAAGTCGACGCCATGGTTGAGCAATACAAAATCGGTGAAGAGGCAGGCATTCCCGTTGTCCGCCCTCCCGCAGGCAGTGATGTTTACATGCTGGGTAGACTATGGCAATGGTATCCCATTCTTGAGTTGGAAAAAGATCAGTCCTATCGGTTGCACCTCTCATCATTGGATTGGCAGCATGGTTTTTCCCTCCAACCGGTCAACATCAATCTCCAAATTGTTCCTGGCTATGAGATGGTGCTGACGGTTACACCGGATCAGCTTGGCGATTATGCGGTTGTTTGTAATGAATATTGCGGCATCGGTCACCATACCATGCTCGGTAAAATCTACGTGAAGGAGAATTAAGATGGCACGTTTCAGAGTTTGCCCGGATTCGGGTTTCTATTTCGACAAGTCGGCTGAAAGCCTGATAAAGGTCAACGCTGTGGCTGGAGTGGTTGCATTGCTGGTTGCCGGTATTATGGCGCTGGGTGTTATCCTGACCCGTTGGCAGGAAGTACACTTGCTGCCGGCTGACAAGTTTTATCTGGCTCTCACCTCACACGGCCTTAACGCACTTATTTTCTGGATCATTTTCTTTGAAATTGCGATCCTTTATTTTGCTTCGTCGACGCTGCTGCGGACACGACTGGCGGCGCCAAAATGGGCCTGGACCGGCTTTCTGTTGATGATTATCGGTGCGGTAATGAATAACGTGGCGGTATTTCAGGGCAGATCGAGCGTGATGATGACTTCCTACGCACCGATGCAGGCTGAGCCACATTTTTACCTCGGCCTGATTCTGTTTGCGGTGGGTGCGTTAATCGGTTGTTTTGTCTTTCTGGGCACGCTGGTTATCGCCAAAGATGACAAAACCTATGATGGATCCATCCCACTGGTAACCTTTGGTGCATTGACCGCAGCCATAATTGCGATTTTTACCATTGCCTCTGGTGCCATTATCCTGGTGCCAACTTTTCTCTGGTCAATTGGTTATATCAATCATATCGATGCAGAAATGTATCGTTTGATATGGTGGGCTATGGGGCACTCCTCGCAACAGATTAACGTCGCTGCACATGTCTCGGTGTGGTATCTGATTGTGGGTATTTTGTTCGGTGCCAGACCGATGTCGGAGAAAGTCAGCCGATCGGCTTTTCTACTCTATATTCTGTTCCTCCAACTGGCCAGTGCACACCATATCCTGGTGGATCCCGGTATCAGCTCGGAGTGGAAAATATTTAATACAAGCTATGCCATGTACCTCGCAGTATTGGCCAGTATGATTCATGGCCTGACTGTACCTGGCTCCATGGAGGTAGCGCAGCGGGCCAAAGGTCTGACCAAGGGCCTTTTTGAGTGGTTGCGCAAGGCGCCATGGGATAATCCGGTATTTTCCGGCTTCTTTATGTCGCTGATTCTATTTGGTTTTATCGGCGGGATCACAGGCGTTGTCATGGGAACCGAGCAGATTAACCTGATCATCCACAATACAATTTATGTGCCCGCACATTTTCATGCAACGGTAGTAACTGGTACCACACTGACTTTTATGGCATTAACCTATCTGTTGATTCCGGTGTTGTTCAGGCGTGCCCTGATTCTGCCCTGGGTTGCAAAGATGCAGCCCTATGTATTTTCCGCCGGGATGACGTTGATGATCCTTTTCATGCTGGGGGCAGGGACGCTGGGAGTATCTCGACGTCACTGGGATATGGATTTCACCGGCGCTGCCCTGAGTTTTGAATACCCGGGTACTGCTTATGTGATGATGGCTGTAGCCGGCGTTGGTGGTGTGCTGGCCGTTGTCGGTGGTGTAATGTATCTGCTGGTTACGGTTGGATCGCTGGTATTTGGTAAAAAGCTGGAACAGTCTGCTGGTTTGTTCCAGAGCTTTGGAGTACCACTATCATCCGCAACCTACAACATAGAACAACCTGAGCGACTGGCCATGGCACCAAAACTGGTTGTTGAGGAGCACGGGTCCGGAGGATTCGAGGCGCCAGGAACGTTTGTATTGGCGCTCGCACTGCTGGTTGCGTTCGTGGTTTACTACTATATCAACTGGGATTACCTCGCATCTGTGTGGCCTATCAATTAACAAAATACAGATTTGCTATTATCGCTTTCGCGAGAAATTTGGTGGATTTCCCCACAATTCATGTACAGGGATGTACGAATTATGCTGCTGACAGGATGTTAAAGAGGCAATGATTGGTTAATCGACATGTTTAGTCAGATATCAAGTTTATTGAAACTGCGTATTGGTTTCATCATGATGTTGACCGCATTGGCAACCATGGTAGTGACACCGGGGCCACGACCAGGGGGCTTTGAAACCCTTGTACTGGCCTTTGCAGTATTGATTGCCGCCGGTAGTGCAGGGGCATTCAATCAGTATTATGAGGTTGATCTTGACAGCCTGATGCGGCGTACCCGAAACAGGCCATTCGTCACCGGTCGATTCCAGAAAAGCCCGCTGTGGTTACTGTTTATTTTACTGCTTCTGATCGCTGGTGTTGCATCTTCCGCCCTGGTACTGAACGGGGTAACCGCATTGTATATCTTCCTGGGTGCATTTTTCTATGCGGTTGTCTACACGGTATGGTTAAAACGCCGCACCAGCCTGAATATTGTAATCGGTGGCGCATCTGGTAGTTTCGCCGTTCTGGCAGGCGCAGCTGCGGTTGATCCGGTAATGAGTCCGGTACCGATCCTGCTGGCGCTGGTGCTATTTTTCTGGACACCTTCACATTTCTGGAGTCTCGCCATCGCCAAACGTCAGGACTATGTAGTCGCTGGTGTACCCATGTTGCCGGTTGTGATTGGTGACAAACGCACCGCGATGGTGGTGATGGGCAATACACTGGTTCTTGTGACCATCTCGATTTTGCCAATATTTTATGGGTTAGGCTGGCTCTATCTGGTTGCCGCAGTAGCGGGGGGCGGCTATTTTCTCTATCGCAACTATCAAATGATTCTTGACCCCTCACCAAAAATTGCCATGAAGAGCTTTTTTGCCTCACTGGTACAGTTGGTATTTGTGATGCTGGGCGCCGTTCTGGATGCAACTCTGCTCGGTTAATAGCCGGGTCTTTCAGCCTGATGCGACTTCCAGTTCTGTTATTGAGCTTGCTGTTGATTACGCTTCCTGTTAATGAAGCCATTGGAGCAGTTCTGTCAGCACAGGAATCGCCGACTACTGGCGAACCTGAGCAGGGATTTGATTACGATAAAGCGCTTAAATTGAGCCAGGATGCCATTGATAACCCGGTAGGGGACTATCTGTTTATCAATTCGGATGGCAAACAGGTAAGGATGAGTGATTTGCGCGGAAAACCGCTGGTGTTGAGCATGATATACACCAGTTGCTACCAGATTTGCCCAATGACAACCCGGCATCTGGCAAATATTGTGGAAAAGGCGCGTGAAGCATTGGGACCGAAGAGTTTCTCGGTGGCAGTAGTTGGATTTGACACCAGATTCGATACCCCGGAAGCAATGCAGCATTTTGCCGATAAGCAGGGGATCAGTGGCAAAGACTGGAATCTGTTAAGTGTTGCTCAGAAAGATATAGCGGCGTTGATGAAAGATGTTGGGTTTGTTTACTATTCATCGTCAAATGGTTTTGATCATATTATTCAGGCCACGATAATCGATTCCGATAGTAGAGTGTACCGCCAGGTATATGGTCAGACTTTCGATACCCCGTTGCTGGTAGATCCCTTGATCGAACTGGTATTGGGTCGACCAGCACAGGCCCAGTCTATTGTTTCCAGTCTTGCAACCCGGATCAAATTATTTTGTACTACCTATGATCCGGTTAGAGATGGCTATTATTTTGACTATTCTATTTTTCTTGGTATGCTGATTGGCGCATCTATCATAATTTATACCGGAATTTTCCTGGTACGCGAAATTCGAAAAGGTCAGAAAACAGCCTGAATCCGTATTTGTTAAGCTGTAGAGCACTTTGCGTTCATGGCGCGATATCGGCTCAACCTGAATCTATCCGGTACGTTGAAGTTCAAGATTAAAATCACATCCGTTTATCGGCAATATTTCTTTGGATACCCTGATAGCAGGCGATATGCATAAACAAATTTTGGAGATGTTTCCCTGATGCTGGTCAATCCTGTGAAGCGAGCCTACCTGGCCCTGGAGTCCTGGTTCAATATTTCATTTGGAACAGAGTGGAACCCCCTGTATCACCTTGGGACCTTATCTTTCTTTCTGTTCTGGATCATCCTGGTCAGTGGAATCTATCTTTTTATTCCATTCCATGGCAGCCTGGCGGGTGCTCATGCGTCGGTAGAATATATAACACACGATCAGTGGTATATCGCCGGGGTCATGCGCAGCCTTCATCGTTATGCTTCGGATGCGGTGGTGATCACAGTGTTGCTACATATGTTCAAGGAATTTGCTTCCGGCCGTTACCGTGGGTTCCGTTGGTTTTCGTGGTTAACCGGGGTGCCAAATCTTTGGCTCATTATCACCGTTGGTATTACTGGTTATTGGCTGGTATGGGATGAACTGGCGCAATACATCGCGGTAGGCTCGGCGCGCTTAATGGATGCCTTGCCCATGTTATCAGGAGCGATGACGCGAAATTTTATTGCTGGTGAAATGACCGATCGATTTTTTATCCTGATCGAGTTTTTACACCTCCTGGGCCAGCCGCTGCTACTGGTATTCCTCCTGTGGATTCACGTCAAACGGCTATCCAATGTCGAAATAAATCCTCCACGCGGTCTTGCTATAGGGACCTTCGGTGCTTTATTGGTATTGTCGCTGATCAAGCCGGCGGTAAGCCATGGGCCGGCTGATCTGAGCACGATGCCACAGACCCTTAACATTGACTGGTTTTATCTGAACGTTTATCCACTACTGGATTATTGGGCTGAACCCCAGGTCTGGATATTAACCACCAGCGTTACCATTCTGTTAATGATTATGCCGTGGTTGTTGCCGAGGAAGGATGGGCTCAAGGCGGTAGTCGACCTTGACAATTGTAACGGTTGTGGACTTTGCTTTGATGATTGTCCGTTTGACGCGATTACATTGCAGGCCCGAACCGATGGGGCACGCTTCGAGCATGAAGTTGTCGTGAATCCATCGTTGTGTGGCGCTTGCGGAATTTGTACCGGCTCCTGTCCTGCGTCAAATCCATTCAGGTCATCAAAAAAGGAACTCAAATCCGGTATTGATATGCCTCAGCTGTCAGCGGATCAAATGCGCGCAACAACATCAGACGCTATTGCGGCAATGGAAGGTGATATCAAAATACTTGTCTTCGGTTGCGAACATGGGCTTAATGTCAGTCGGCTGGACAGCAACAGTTGTAAGGGTATTTCCCTGATATGCAGTGGCATGTTGCCACCAACGCTGGTTGAATATGCATTAAAGAAAGGGGCTGATGGTGTCATGGTTAGCGGTTGCCGACACAATGACTGCTATTTCCGTTTCGGTAACCAGTGGACAAAGCTGCGCTTTGATGGCAAACGTAAACCGGGTCTTCGCGGGCGGGCTGATCGAAGTCGTATTCGAGTACACGGCGGCGCTGAAACCGATAAAAATGAAATTGAAAAAGATTTAAATGCTTTTCGTAACGAGCTCGTGCGGCTTAATCAGATCAGAGACAGGGAAAAAGCTGATGCCCACCATTGAAAACAAGCCGCTACGGTACCTGCTGCAGGCAATCAACTACACGGTTTTTATGGGGTTGATCTGGTTCTTCGCCACCGCACCATCGATTCGGATTCTTGAACATGATGAGGCCGTAATTACGATCGCATTTGCTCATGCCGGTGATTTGCGACAGCCATGCCAGAAACTGAGCGACGAAGAATTTGCAGATCTGGCACCGAATATGCGAAAGCTTGAGAATTGTCCGCGCGAAAGATCGCCGGTTACTATTGAAGCTATGCTGGACGGGGAAGCGTTATATAGTAAAATACTGTTACCATCGGGTTTGTATGATGACGGTGGAGTTGATGTCTATTTTAGCGGCAAGGTGACAGCTGGCAGCCACCGATTCGAAATAGTAATGAATGACAGCATTCAGAAACAAGGCTTTAATCATTCTTTCAGCCAGCAAATAACCATCGACCCTGCGCAAATTGTACTGGTAGATTTCGACACCGAAAAAGGCTTTGTTATAAAGTAGAAATATTTCGGATAGGTAAGCGTCCCAGCTCGCTCCGCGCGCCCACATCGGAAAGTAACTCCTACAACAAAAAATCACTCACTTTCGTTTAAGTTACTTGGAAGCTTTATTCAGAATCACCATCTTCAACATAAATATAGACCCCTGTTTTTGGTTCGGCATCGCAGTTATGTTCTTTGAATTACATAACCAATTGCAGAGTTTATTAGTCCGATGATGTAATATTCCAAGAGTAAATTCAGACAACTGTTTAGATAACCTTAAATGAATACTGGACGTAATGATCTCTGCCCCTGTGGTAGCGGTAAAAAATACAAACGCTGCTGTTTATCATCGGCTTCCGTCGCTAGCGACGGTTTTACAGACCTGCTTGCAGGGCAAGAATTTAACTCTCTTGAAGAAATGCAGGCATTAGCCAATCAGTTCATGCAACAGCGAAATCAACAACCCCAGGATGATTTCCACGGACTGACATCAGAGCAGGTGCATCGAATGCTGCATTTTCCATTTGAGTCGCCAGAGTTCTTTAGTTTTCCAGAAATACTCCCCATCGAACCTGAAGCTCCCGTACTGACTTTGGTCCAATGGATCGCGGATGCCATCGATGAAAAAGGTCTGAAAGCAACGGTTAAAGGCAATCTACCGCAAAAACTCTGCAAAGATGCAATTGTTGACTACCGGCGGCATTGGCCCTTGAATGGTTACCCGCATTGGATGAAAATTAACAAAGAAGATGATTTTGGCGATTTACATGTCACCAGAATTGTGCTGGAACTGTCGGGATTCCTCAGAAAAACAAAAGGAAGGTTCTTTTTAACAAAAAAGTTCCAGCAGTTAGTCAGAAAAGCAGGGTTAGCGGGGATATACCCTACATTACTCAAGATCTATTGCAGAAAATTTAACTGGGGTTACCGGGATGGATTTGATGATGTTCCGTTTATACAGCATTCCTTTCTGTTTTCCATGTATTTACTAAACCTCCACGGTAACAACTGGAAGCCATTTTTAAATTATGAAGATTATTTTTTACAGGCATTTCCTATGGTTGTAGATGAAGCAATTCCCAGGACCTATATGAGTGCCGAAGATCAGGTTCGGGTATGTTTCAAATCAAGAGCTTTGGATCGATTTTTACACTTTATGGGTTTGGCCAGTATTGAGGAAATACCCAATGATAAGTCTGTCGTACGAAAATATCGAATTAGAAAATTGCCATTGCTGAATAAAGTAGTACAGTTTTCTGTTTAGTAATTGCCGAGACGGGACTGACTCGCCACTTAGGAGGAAACAGCTCTGTCTATCTGCTTAAATACATAAAGCAATGAGATGCAAATGCATCTATATTTTGGTGAATTGAGATTTCTATAAATCAATGAGTCAGGGGATTGTACGCGCTATAATTTTCAAGATACAACCACATAAAATTACGGGCGATTTTTACAATCTCACTTCTTCAGCATTGTAAGAAGATGATTGACGGTTTTGATTGTTTTCGCTTTGTCTGTATTCGTTATATTATCCAAATCAAGAGTGACGCGAATGCCGTTTTCGTTCAAGCGTAAAACCCTGGTTGAGTCTTGCAAATTGACCAGGTGATCAATAATTTTATAATTTCGTACAGGCTCATTAAATCCTTTTACAGTAATCGGGGGTTGCTCTTCTGCCAATAATGTGTCGTTGATTAAAGCATAAGTTTCATGGGCGATTAATATACCTCCGAGACTGGCTGCTGATTGTAGTCGTGCTGCCAAATTCACTTCATTGCCAATAATGGTGTAGTCCATGCGATCCTCGCTTCCAAAATTTCCAACAGTGCAGTATCCGGTGTTTATCCCTATGCGTAACTGGAATGGGTTTTCCAACCCTCGATCGCGCCACTCCTGCTGGAGCACTTGCATTCGTCGCTGCATCTCAATTGCCATATTTACACAGGTCATTGCGTCCTTTTTTTCTCCCCTGGTTTCCGGATCCCCAAAAAATATCATGATGGCATCGCCAATGTACTTGTCGATGGTGGCGCCATGCTCTAGTGCTATGTTGGACATCTCGGTTAAGTAGTTATTGAGCAGGTTGGTGAGTTCCTCTGATTCCAACTTGTCAGCGGTTTCGGTAAACCCGGCGATGTCGGAAAACATCACTGTCAATTTCTTCCGTTTACTTGCAATCTCAACGCTCTGGTGTCCGCTAAAGATTGATGAAAAGACTTGGGGCGAGAGGTATTTTGAAAGCTTTGCAGACAAAGACTCCAGCATGATATTTTTTTCTGTGACTAGCTCGTTCGCTTCTTCTGCTCGACGCTTTTCTTCAAGTAGCACCAATTCGGACTGTTTTTGATTGGTTATATCTGCATAGATTGCCACGGTCTCCCTGTCTGTCGTTTTATATTCTGTGACTTCGATCCAGCGATCATCACTTCGGCGCTGAACGAAGGTGCTGCTCGGATTTTGATGTCTTTCCAACCGTTCAGCTATCCATTCGTCAACTCGGCCAACCGCTTCTTCTACCAGGCCTGCTTGCGCTGCATTTTGAATAACTTCAGCGAATAGAATACCTGGTTTGATTGTGTCTTCCATCCCCGGATACAAAAGAGTTTTATAACGCATGTTCGATAATACAAGCCGGTCTTCCTGATCATAAAGGGAAAATCCCTCCGAGATACTTTCGATGGCATCGATTAATCGCTGCCTCGCCTCGGCAATTTCTCGAAGGTTGTTTTCCTCGATCTCAACCGCGGTGTCGCGGAATGTGGTCAATGCTTCGGCCATTTCGCTAATTTCATCGTTGCCGCTGGAAGTTGGTAGCACTGTAAGTAACTTTCCACCTGCAATGGCTAGCATGCTTTTGCTGAGAGCCGTTAATTTAGCCACGAAGTAGCGATCTACATATAGCCATGTAAAAACGAGGAGCAGGAGCACTGCAAGGCCGCCCATGACAATGCCAGCGATTACTGGTCTGTTATGGATTTCTTTTTCCCGGTCGACGGCTATCTGAAGCTGTTTTCTAAGCTCGAGCGCTAACGTCTTCAGTGCTATCGATAATTCTCCCAGGGCTTTTTCGATAAAAATTGCGCGTTCTATCAGGGTGTCGAGATCGGTTTGGCTATTGGCTACGATCTTTTCGGTCTGCTCATATTCCACAGATACCTTATTGAAGGTCTGGATCACATTGTCAAGGGTTTCGGGCTCAATTGTCCGGGTCGCGTCTGATGTAGCTACGTCTTGAATATGAGATGCCAACGCTTTCCATTGGGGACGTAATGCGGGGGCAACATTGTTTGTCTCAGTCTGTGTTGTTACATATCGTGATGGGAGCTGTTTGACCTCTTCGCGCATTGAGTCGATGAGATCAGCAGAAATAAAATCCGCTTCAATCACTTTGTGGGCCGAAGCGATGAAGTCCACCGCCGACTGCAACTCACGAATATATACGTTTACCAACACAACCTGGGTAATAAGTAATCCCACTGGAACGCCCATTGCCAGAAGGAGTTTGTTCCGGATGCGCATAAAATCGGTTCTTGTCTATATTTTGCCAGCTACGCGCCATTTGTTGAAAATGGGTTCAATGGCTTTATGGGCCTGATCGAGCGCTTCTTCAGGTGTAGATAAACCAGTGGCAGCACGAGCAAACATCTTCGAGATAATCCTCTCGCCTCGCACTTCGTCTGTGGCCGCGTTGGAGTAACCAGGACTCCCGAGATTGGCCATGGTGACCGGAACATCAGCGAGTACACGATATCTTGCATTAGAATCAATGATCTCTGTGAGGCCAGGCACTGATCCCGGGAAACTCGGCATATTCTGAAATCCACTGGCAAGAAATCCTTCGTGGAACCTGCCTATGTAGTCCACCAGAAATTTCTTGGCGCCGTCAGGATTTCTGCTAAAGCGCCAAATCACGTAGGTGTTGGTAGCAAACATCGGGCCGATTTTGCCAGCTGGGCCCTCTGGCAAGGTTTCCAGTGCCAGATTTTCATTTACAGGCAGCAATTTGTTCTCCGCAGCCCGTATTATGGACATTGTATCCAGGGTCAACGAGCCTCCACCGGACAGCATGAGTCGGTTATTTGACGGAGGACTCCAGGTCAGGACTTCCGGCGTCATCGCCTCTTCATAAAGGGCTTTGCTGAATTTCAGTGCCTCTAAAGTTTCCCTGGAATCAAGGGCGGGATTACCATATTCGTCCTGTATTGCGGCGCCGAATGCGTACATTATTGCGCGCATGCTATGTTCGCTGTTGTGCTCGTTCGCAAGACTGATTCCAATTGGAATTTCGTGCAGTAATTTGATGGTACGCCCACCTTTGCGAATAGCCTCCCATGTTGTGGGGGCCTGTCCGACGCCATCCCAGAGGTCTTTTCGATAAGTCAGGACCGTTGGGGCATAACTTTCACAAAAACCATGGTATTTATCTGTGCGAGGATTGTAGCAACTGCGAAGAACAAAATCGGAGACATCGCCATAGAGATGTTTACATTCTTCAAAGACCTCTCGGTGATCGATTACATGGTCTTCCAGAGCCGCGCGCGAAGCTAAAAACAGCACGAGATCATGTCCTTCCCGGGCTTCCACTTCAGCCGCAGCCAGGTTGTTAATATCACCGAGACCTACATTGTCGATAATTACCCTGGTGTCGTTTTCCTCCCCCCACTCTTTGACAAAAGTTTCGTTGAACCAATCCTCAAAACCAGGGACAAAGTTTTTCCACCGCATGATCCGGAGTGTTTTCTGTTGTGCCCTTGCCAGATTTGGAATTATTGCAGGTGACAAGCCAGCCACCAAAGATGCAGAAAATGCCGCCCTAATGAGGCGTCTACGTTGCGTATCCTTACCAGTAGGTTTCTCAAAAATAGCCATCTATTCAATTGCGATTTAACGAAAATGTAGTCTATACCATCTGGCATCAGAACAAAATCTACGCATCCGGCAATGCAACGAAAGGGATTCGCTTTATAAATTTTGATTCAGGTCTCTTTGGTGGCCGTCAAAATTGAATTTGGTTAGATTGGTTCCCCGCTAAAAACCTGCATATTTTGATTCAAATTTAAAGAATGTTCATCGCCTGAATATCCTCGGTTGGTGCAAGTCAATAAACTGAACATTTCGATCTGTAAGCCCCTCACCCGACCCAGTCCAATAACTCTCCCAGGAATTTGGAACCTTGATTAATTCGTCAACATGATATCAAACACATTCCTGATCGCGTCGATGGCGTTCTGGCTATCCCACTCGTATGCCCCTCTGACTTTTCCCAACACGCGGCCGTGAGCGTCGACAAAAACAGTCAGTGGGATTGTATTGGCACCCAGCATATTTTCCAGTAGCAGCTTGCTGTCGAGAAAATTCTCAAAGGTAATTTCTGTTTCCTGGATGAAAGCCTTGGCCTTATCGCGGTAGTCGTCGGTCGAAATGCCGATGACGTTGAAATCTTTATTGTGCTGGAATGCCAACCGCTCAAGGGAATCCATTTCGATCCGGCAAGGACCGCACCAACTGGCCCAGACATTGATGATCAGTGGCTTGCCCTTGAAATCAGAAAACATTTTCGTTTTCGTGTTCAATCCAATCAGTGTTGCCTCGCGCAGATAATCACCCGTCTTGACCTCACCGGTTGTGCCGGCAAATGAAGTCGCGGTCAGGTTGGTTACCAGGAGAAATCCCAGAAGAAAATTTCGTATCCAAGCCATATATATATCTAATATTTCATTGCACCGTTTCTGTCCTTTTCCACTAACAACTGATTTCACGACCTGCCTCCAGGTCGCTCCAAAATGAAGAATCTCTGCATCACAATGTTGATTGAAAGGGATCTTTTTCGATTCTATGTGCCGGTCAGATATTCGATGATCTTGAAGGATCCCACGGCCAGGATCAGAATAATTCCAAAAAATACCAGCGAGCGATTTTCAAGGCGCTTGCCACGGGAAGCTTCAATACGGTTAAGGATCCAGTCTGATCCGACGTAGAGGATGATTCCCGCAGTCGTGTAGTAGATAAATATCATAGGAGATTATTTTTATGCCGATGAAGTATAGAGGTGAAATCCGAGAACGTAAATCACCACGCCTGAAACTGATACGTATAACCATATGGGCAGTGTCCAATGGGCGATTCGAGGATGTTTGTCAAACTTCCCTGTGGCCGCATAGGCCACCGTGATCAATACCAGGGGTACGATAGCGGCAGCGAGAATGACATGGGAAGCAAGCAGGGTAAAATAAACGGGTCGGATCATTCCCTGACCGGCGAAAGGCATATATCCGACCCTGGCATGGTAGGTCAGGTATGAAATCATGAACACGGCCGAGATGCCCAATGCCGATATCATACAGTTTCGGTGGGCGCAACGATTCCCGATTCGGATAAAGTAAAAGCCAGTGGTCAGAAATAAGGTGGCCGCGGTGTTAAGCGCCGCCTGAAAATGGGGGAGGAAGGGGATTACTTGATCGAGGGTCACGACAATATAAACCTGCTACAACTTCAGGGTTAAAGATTATTTGGCTATTTTTTAAAGCAGAAAGCTGAATGTTACGCGGCGTGTTTCCAACTGCCATTTCACCATCAAGCATAGCAGATTAAGTAACCTCAGCGTGCAGGTACGGAAACCGCACGCGAGGATCGCCGCGACCAGGGTGTCAATTGCAGGCGATCCAGTGCGGTATCGACACCGATTTCATCATTGTCAAGGTAACAACCGGGATCCTCAGCCCAGAAGTTCCCGCTGAGTTGCCAGGCGCGTGTACGGGTATTGCCACCACATAGCGGAAGATACCGGCAGCTGGCGCAGCGCCCTTCCACCGGGCGTGATTTTAATTTAAGGCCCGCCATCAATGGATCTGAAGTATCCATCCAGATGTCTGAAAAAGGACGCTGTTTGACATTGCCAATGGTGTAGTCCCACCACATGGTATCCGGATGCACATTGCCAAGGTTGTCAATGTTGGATATGTTTACCCCGGAAGAGTTTCCACCCCAGTGGGTCAGTACAGACTCAATATAGTCGGCATGCTGTGGCATGTTTTTTCTGATCCACAGTAGCAGGTAAGCACCATCGGCGTCATTGTTGCCGGTAACAAATTCGCGCTTTCGGCGATTTTGCACATCTTGCCAGCAAGTATCGATCAGCAGATCCATGGCTGCACGTGTCATCTGGTGTTGCAGGTCAGTACGGCGATTCTTGTTGCCCCGGCCAGCATAGTTCAAATGTGAAAGGTAAAATTTATCGATGTCTTCATCATCCATCAATTGCAAAAGGTCGGGCAGGTCCTGGTGGTTGTCCTGGGTCAGGGTGAAGCGCAAGCCCACTTTAATGCCGGCATCCCGGCACAGGCGAATACCGCGCAACGCCTGATCGAACGAACCCGGTTTGCGTCTGAATGCATCATGGGTTTCGCCCATACCATCAATGCTGACACCAACATAGTTGTAACCAATTTCGGCAATTTGCTCTATATTGTCTTCGTTGATCAGAGTCCCGTTACTGGACAAGCCAACGTAAAACCCCATGTCTTTGGCGTGTTGCGATATTTCAAAGATATCCGGACGCATGAGTGGTTCGCCGCCGGACAAAATCAACACCGGCACCGCAAATGCTTGCAAATCGTTCATCACGCTGAATATTTCATCGGTGCTCAATTCGCCGGGAAAATCCTTGTCAGCGGAAGTGGCATAACAGTGCTTACAGGTCAGGTTGCAACGACGGATAAGATTCCAGATGACAACGGGACCCCTGGCGGGTCGTACGGGTCCGCCAACAGAACCTGCTACAGGCCTGGTTCCATTGTCGTCATTTAACGCATGTAGATACTGACTCAATCTGAACATTTTTTATTCCTTCGGGAAAATTTTACGCGGCCAGCCGCATGCCGGTCTTCTTCAGAATGGCAGAACTGAACAAGGTGGTGTGGGCGCTACAATTGCTGCCCAATATAATTTCAATCTGTCGGGCTTTCCGGGCTACTTCGTCTTTACTATGACCATGCACCATGGCAAAAAGGTTATAACCCCACATTGGCAAGTTGCGTGGGCGGAGATAACAATGGCTGACATAATCGAGCTGGCCAATGATTTTGCCAAGTGCCTGTGCCTGATTGTCGGCAACGTCCCATACTGTCATACCATTGGCTCTTAGTCCGAGGCGATAGTGATTAGGTACGGCACCAATGCGCCGGATAATGCCGTTGGATAGCATATTTTCCAGCCGGGCCACCACCACCCCCGGAGGCGCATTCACCTGCTCCGCAATATAATGATAAGGCGTGCTGCTCAAGGTTAAACCGGCCTGAGATACAGCAATAATTTCTCTGTCAAGATGATCCGTAGCGTAAACGTTATGATCGATTGATTTCGCTGGTGCTACAGTTGTTGGAAGAGGAACCGTGGTAATGTTTCCATCGCGAGAAATTTCCAGCCACAGACCAACGTAAAATTCCTCTTGTTTTGGAAAGTTAACCACCTTGAGTCCGGTGGATTGCTCAATTGATTCAATGGTGATTTCGATTTCTGCCGGCGTTCTGGTTGCCAGCACAAACCACATATTCAGTTCATGCTCACGGCGGTAATTGTGGGCGACTTCAGGGTAAGAATTAACTAACTTTGAGATCGTCTGGTAACGGTTCTCCGGCACACAGAGCGCAGCCAGGGTTAATCCACCACCGAGCTGAACTGCATCATACAGTGGCCCGAATCGCGACAGCAGGCCTTTCTCGAGTAATTGGCCAGTTGTCTCGATAATGATGCTTTCTGAGGTATCCAGTTGCCCGGCAATGGCCCTGAATGGGCGGTCGACCAGAGGGAAGCCACCCTGGTAACTATTGATGAAGTTGCGCTCCAGTTTACTAACCAGCATCATACTCACAAGGTTGATGGAACTCATTCCCGAGAATACTATGGGCGGTAAGACCAGGCGCGGATTCGCCAGCGAATTCACCAGCAACAACTTTTGTGTAGAGAGGATTTGCACCCGTATCACCAACTGGCCGCGTTGGCTGGGAGTATTGAGCACCGCGCTGCTTGAATCGTCGAGTGCTGAACAGTATTGTATGGTCTGTGTCCTGCAGACCACAGTCCAGAGCGATACCTGCAACCTTCTCGATAACTTCCTGCTGGTGGCGGCCGTGTACCATGGTAAACAGATTGTAGGGCCACTGTGGCAGCTGACGTGGGCGTTGATAGCTCAGGGTGACGCAGTTATATTTACCGATGCAGGTACCGAGTTCATCAACCCTGGTTTCCGGCACGTCCCATACCACCATACCGTTGGCGGTGTAGCCGAGTTCTTTATGCCGTACTACAACTCCGTAACGTTTAATGCTGCCGTTATCCATTAACTGTTGCAGTCGCGAAATTACCTCCGATTCTGTGGTGTTCAGTTCTCGTGCAATTTTTGCATAAGGCCGGTTGACGATCGGCAGGCCATTTCCGACTGCCGCGATAAGGGTCCTGTTTTCAGCGGAAGTAACATCAATGCGAATGTCTGGGGGTACTGTTTTCGAATCAGTCCTGCCGGATATGGCTTGCTCTGCGTCCAGGTTTATCAGGTTAAAGGACAAATCTATGAAATAGTCTTTCAACATGGGGAGCGACATCAGTGGGTAATCAGTCTGCTGTTCGATGTCGTACAACACTTCTTCGAGGTGCATCTCGCTGGAGGCAGTGACGACAAACCAGAGGTTGTATTTGTGATCCCGCTGGTAGTTATGATTGACTTCAGCAAAATTATTGATAATTCGTGCAACGTTGACCAATTCCTGGTCAGGTAACGCCATGGCCGCCAGGGTACTAACCCCAACAGTGTTCGGTCTGAATACCGGACCAATACGACTGATTGCGCCCCTGTCCTGCAATGACTTTATACTATCGATGATTACATCTTCACGGACATCGAGTCGATTCGCCATCCTCGCAAACGGCGTTTTCGATAGTGACATGTCACGCTGGAAATCATTGAGCAGATGTTGCTCCAATGCTGAATAGTCACTTATAGATTTAGCGTGTTTCACGTTACAGACCTGTTCGATGGGCGCGTGACGTCAGGAAGATTCCACTTGGTTTATCCGCTGCAAAGGTCGTTACCTGCTCGAATGTCTCTGTGTCGAAAACAGCAACACGATCTTCATCGCGTATGGAAGCCCAGACTTCCTCGCCCCGTGGCTCAAATTCCATATGCAGCACACCCTTGCCGGGTGTAAGGGTCTTTATGATCGTCAGGGTTTGGGTATCAATAATCTGTAAGGTGTCATTGTTTGGTACCGCAAAATTAACCCAAATGTGGCGACCGTCCGGGCGGGCCATGACGAATACAGGCTGTCCATGCACTTTTATTCGTCCCGCTTCGGTCCAGTTAACGGTATCAATGACCAGTACTTCGTGGTGACCAATGGAGGGAACAAATGCATAATTACCGGCAATAGCCCAGCCTTCCAGATGAGGCATTTTGTATACAGGCAGTTTCTGTTCGCCCTTGCCATAACCATCCAGAATGCGCTTGACACCGGCATCAAGGTTCCATAAATCCAGTAACGCCATGCCATCTTCACCAAACAGGCCAGCTATGTAGTAGCGGCCATCCGGTGTAATGAGGCCATCATAGGGGTTTTGCCCGATATTTCTGAATCGGGAGATTTGTGGACTGCTTTCATTCGCCAAATCAACGACCCAGATTTCGCCAGCATCCCACAGGCTGAAGACGAACTTTTGCCCCGGAGCATCGACCAGACCAATAACTTTGGATCGGGACCCATTGCCGTAAACTGCAGGAATATCGGCAACCAATTCAAGGGAATCGGCAGCAAAAATTTTTACTCCTCCGGGGTCGTAATTTGATACCGCGATCAGGCGCCCATCCTGTGAAATGGCGCCACCGATGCTATTGCCGGACTGGATCACACGGCGATCAATTTCTTGAGAAAGAATATCGACTTTCGTCAGGCCGCCATCACGTCCGAAGATATAGACGTAGCTTCCGTCTCTTGAGTACACAGCTGATGCATGGGATAAATCGCCCAGTCCTTTAACCCGCCCGATGCTGATGTTGCCGGTTGTTTCAATAATTTGAAGCGCGCCGCTTGCGCGTTCAATCACAATACCAAGGTCACCGGTGCCACGAGCAAAAGTGAGCGGAATCCATAAAGCCATGGCTAAAAAATAACTGACGCGAATCATCAATTTCTGCCCGCTAACAGTTGGTCTGCCAACCAGGCTGCTTCATCTTTTGACAGCAACGGCTCCCACGGTGGCATCGCTGTACCTGGACGCCCTTTGAGGATGGTGATCATCAGGAATTCTCTGGATTTGCCGGTCAACGCCTGAGGTAGCAGGGGAGGGCCGAGGCCGCCTTTCAGGGTTAAACCATGACAGGAACCACAATCCTGAGTCAACAGGTACCGGAGTTCCTTTTGCCGTGTGTTACTGATTTCTGCGGCAGCCAGCGGTGCTGCCAGTAATGTCGCCAGTACCATCAATAAAATCCTGCCCCGGAAAGCTGGACTATTAAGCCGTGCCTTGCCCATAGATAAACTCCTCTTGCTGGGGGCGGTTCAATATATATTGTTCCAACTGTTGATCGTCCAGGACTGAATGGTACCAGTCGAGTTCCTCTGCGAGCGATACCACCTCTCCGACAATAATCATCAGCGGTGTTTCCATTTCGTGATCGCGCACGGTATCAACCAGTTTATCGAGAGTCGAAATGATACGTTGTTGAAGTTCTGTGGTGCCGTTTTGAATTGCCGCAGCAGGGGTGGTGGCTGACAGTCCGGCTTCGATTAGGGCTTCAGTTACAATGGACAAATTGGCCAGACCCATATAGATCACCAGGGTTGAATCCGGGTCAGCGATAGATTGCCAGTTGATTTCCAGGGGCTCATCATTGTTAAAATGACCGGTGATAAACTGTACTCTGCGGCTTATGCCTCGATGGGTTAACGGGATGCCACTGTATGCACTGCATCCTGATGCTGCGGTTACACCCGGCACTACTTCAAAAGGAATATTGTGTTTTTTGAGCACAAGTGCCTCCTCACCACCGCGGCCGAACATAAAAGGGTCGCCACCTTTCAGGCGTACAATTCGGCGCCCCGATTTCGCCAGGTTAACGATGATCTCGTTAATCTGATCCTGTGGTACACAATGTTTTCCGGGAGATTTAGCCACAGAAATACGGCTGACTCCCACTGGAATCAATTCGAGAATTTGCGCTGATACCAGTCGATCATATACGACCACATCAGCCGCTTTCATTAAACGGAGTGCCTTCACAGTGAGGAGGTCAGCATCGCCAGGACCTGCGCCAACCAGTGAAACAAAGCCATTTTTCATATTTATAAATATCCGGGTTTATTGTCGCTTTTATGAAAATTCATCACTGGGGTCCATTACTTTGCGCACCACTCAGCTACGAGCGATGATGAACCGGGAAACCATGTAGGTCATTGATTTATATCAAAGAACACGAATATTGCTGTGATATAGTTAGGCACATTAAAAATGACTATATAAAACAACAAGTTATGAACAAAAATTTGAGAATGTTTGGTGTTTCATTGTTGATGCTGGCCCTGGTTACGGCAGTAATCCTGGGGCTGATGTTGGAGCCAACCAGTCCTTTGACCTGGCTGCTGGTGGCAACACTGGTGGCAGTTCCATTTGTCTATAAAAAACTGGCATCAAGAAAATATCTAAAATGGAAAGCGGAGTACTGTACCGGCATTGATTCCATCGATCAGCAACATAAAAAACTTGTCAATCTGATCAATCAGTTGCAGACAGCTGTTGACTATTCTACCGGTAGTGAGTTTGAACGCGATGCGCTGGATGATCTGGTTAACTATACCGTGACCCACTTCGGCTATGAAGAGAAGCTGATGAAAGAAAATGGTTATCCTGACTATGAACCACACAAGGCAGAGCATGAAAAACTGATCAAGCAGGTTGAGACGGTACTATCGGATTACCGGCAAAATCCTGATCAGGCCATGCAGCATGCCCATGATTTTCTCAGCGACTGGCTGATCAATCATATTAATGGCACCGATATGGAATACAGTTCTTTCCTGATTGGACAGGGCGTTAAGTAGGCATGTGGTAACTTCTCGATAACTCCGTGCACTAGCCGGTGAAGAAACGGCAGAACCCCTGTAAATAGATTTGGCTAGTGCAAAGTGCTCACAAGGAATTATTGAGAAGTTTCGGTCTGCGCTGCCGTTTAGTGACTTGTTCCTGAAGAATAACGGGTTTTGTTGTACACATTGTATTTGCCCGAGGGTTTGTTCATTGGAATGCGCTTCACTTCTTCCAGGGTGGATGCATCGTAAACGATGATGGCACCGTCCTGATCCCAGATACTGAGCAGGGCGTATTTGCCATCCCGGGTAAATTCGACATGGGCTGCTGTTTTTCCCGGTTCGGGACGCAATGTCCTGACAATTTCGAGAGTACTCTTGTCGATAACATGTACAGCATCCTTGTTCGGGCCGAAAAACACATCGACCCACGCGTAAGGCGTATTTTCGTGGCTACGCATGAAAAAACCCGGGCCCAGGGTTTCGATCTGTTTGATGGTTTTCCACGATTCCATGTCGATAACGCTGACACTGTTATTTTTTAAATTAGGTGTTGCCAGTACCTGGCGGCCGTTATATTCCCAGGTGATGCCTGAACCAAGGTGAGGCAAGCCCGTCAACCCCAGGTCGGTGACAATAGTCCTGCCGATATCCAGGTCTACCACCTGTCCCTTGCCATCGCGTGATGCACCAATCAGGGAAACGTATTGCTGGTCGAAAAAGAAATCATCGAGGTAATCATCGACCTTGATCCGACGAACCGGGAAAGGGGCTGGTTTGACGTTTTCCCCGGAATCCGTGCGGTAATCATGAACCCAGCCGTCGAAGCCAACTGGGGGATCATCGCCATAATATATTTGCCATACTTCCGGGATGTCCTTAAGCGCGGCGATAAAACTGTTGCGCGGTGGAGCCGTATATACTGCACTAACCCTGGAAGTTTTGCCGTTCTGGTCTTTGACTTCGTATAACTTGATCGGTGTGAGATCCGTGGCATCAAGCAGTACCAGTGAATGGGGAAGATAGTTAGCCACCATTACATAACGACCATCTGCAGACACCGCCAGATTACGGGTATTGATACCAGCGCGAATTTCTGCGACCAATTTGAGGTTGTAAATATCATACTTGCTGATCCAGCCATCACGGGATGCAAAATAGACAAAACGGCCGTTAGATGAGTACTTGGGGCCTCCATGAAGGGCAAAGCGTGACTTGAATCGGTGTATTGGCTCCATACGGTCCCCATCCAGCAAGGTTACATGGTGGTCACCCAGTTCCACCACCAGGAACAGATTCAGCAAATCCTCAACCTCAAATACCGGTTTGTCCGCTAATTTCGATTCATCGTTGTGGTTGATATGGCTGGCAATGATTTCACTCAGTCCCCAGATCGGGATTTCATCTGCTGGTGAATAAATGAATTCGACAAGTGCCTTGATTTCCTGTGGAGACAGTTTTTCACCGAAGGCCGGCATCTGGGTGGCAGCGCGACCGTTGGTTATCACTTCTACAGCGGCTTTTTCGCGGAGTCGTTTCAGGTTGCCGGGCAGCAATGCGGGGCCCATTCCACCAAGCCGTTTTGGATTGTGGCATTCAGCACAATTGTCCTGGTATAGCTTATGGGAGTTACTTACCGCTACCGCAGCTTGACTGGGGGTTATCAATAGCAGGGCAAACCCTGCACTTACAAGCAGATTCTCTATGGATTTCATCCGGCTTTATATAATCAATCGATTACGTGTACCAGACCCGTCATCTCAGGATGAGGGCCGCATCGATAGGGAAAGGTGCCAGTTTCAGCAAATTCACGCAGATAGAATTCATCGGGAAAAATATAGTCAGGTTCTTCTTTGTCCAGAGCTTCAAACCAGACGCTGTGATACTGGCGCTTTTCCCGGTTCTCCCAGCGCACTGATTCACCCCGTTTAATAGTAATTTCCAGTGGGATAAATTTGAAATCCCTGACCATGACCAGATTATGTTCGCCGCCCGCCATGGCTCCCTTACCGAAAAAAATTAGAATCAGACAAAATATAACTGTGTGTAATTTCATATCTGATTGTCCGCCCCGGGAAACTCGCTCTGACTCCACAAGTTTATTGGCCAATAGCGTTTATATGCACGTCTTCATCATCGAAGCCAAGCTTGAACCCAAGGGATACGTGATGGAAGCGGCTGTTGCTGTAATCAGCATGTATTGCAAAGCCGATATTGTACCATTGGTCCGTCGCCATGCTGATATCTCCAGGCTGATCAGAGGTTAACTTGCGCTTCATCTCCACGGTCCATGTGTCGTCAACCAGCGCACCGTTGAATGTGACACCCTGACCTCCATTCATCACACGTTCGGCCAGGATATATCCATCCTCTGACTCACCAGTGCCGGATTTGTACCGTAGCAGATCCATGAAGGATCCATTTTCCAGCGCAGCCTGTATCTCGGCTTCCTCTTTCAGCTTATCCCAGCCACCACGTTTTTTTCCATCCTTACCCTCAATCTCGATTTCGCTGCGACTTTCTTTCAGATATTTGGTGAAGCCTTTACTCAGGTCGAGTCGTTGTGCCAATGGGCTATCCGCCAGCGTTGCTGCGTCCTCCTGGTGAGGCATGTTATTGACATCGTGGTGGCATGATTGCCAGCAACCAGCTCGCTCTGCATATTCGACCTTTGGATCATCTTCACTATCGGATGTCAGCATAAGCGCCAGTTTGATCGGGTTGTCCGGATCCATTTTGCCACCATCCACGAATGGTACCGGTACGTGCTCTGAATCCGGCCACTGGAATCGCATGTACAGGAATTCACTATCATGGGCAGCCTGTATGCTGACAGGAATACTACCGCGTTTGCCTTCGATAGGCGTTGGTTCAAGCTTTTCGCCACTGACGATCAGGTCTCCAATATCAACTTCTTCGTCTTCGTGACACTCAAAACAACTGTCTCCTTTGGTGAACGCACGCTTGCCGCCGTGATCACTGCCTTTCAGAATCCATTCCATTGAAGACTGCCCCGGGTAGAAGAGGGTGATTTCTGCGGGTTCTATTACACTCCAGTCAATACCAGACTCATCTGAGGAAACTACTACAGCGGGCACTTCCGCAGTTTCGTCAGTGGATCCAACATCTGAAGCAGCCACGACCGGTTTCTCTTCGGTTTCTGCAGTGGCAGTTTCAGTATCCACAGGTTTTTCAATATCAGGGTTTGGATCAGCTTCACCGGCGGCAGGTACACTTATAGCCGCTACTTCGTCCGCTACTTCGTCAACGGAGGTTTCGCTGCTAACTTTTTTCTTGTCGGGTTTCTTGTCGGCTTCCATAAATGCCATCCACTGTGGTGGAATCGGGCGGATATTTTCCGTAATCGGTTTCTCCAGTTCCTCCAGTTCTTTCTCGCTCAACTGATCATGCACCTTGTTATGTGCAATGCCCTTGTGGCAGTCGATACAGGTATTACCAGCTTCCATAGCATTAACGTGTTGCTTGCGGGCCCTGCCTTTCTGATCCTCGGGATTCATTGAAGCGAAATCGTGACAGTTTCGGCATTCTCGGGAATCCGTTGTTTTCATTGCCTGCCAGACATTTTTCGCCAACTCGAGACGGTGTTGGTTAAATTTTTCAGGGGTATCAATGGTCCCCAGTGCTTTATGCAGTAGTTCGTTACTGGCCTTGATTTTTCGTACGACCTTGTGAACCCATGGATCAGGAACATGGCAATCCGAGCAGGTGGCGCGTACACCGCTGCGGTTGCTGAAG
>CAYOGN010000254.1:0-6130 GCA_964403545.1 uncultured Gammaproteobacteria bacterium | reverse complement strand
CTACAGTAGTCTATTCCACTACCGAGCCGCTTGAAGCATTGATGCTGGGTGGACACACCGCTACTCTCCATGAAGGACGAGTTACCCAGTATCTGCCAACCATCGACGGCTATCGAATGCCGGATAATCTCGACAGTGCCCGGGTATTTTCAGACCCTCCTATCAATACTGCCACGGTGCGCAAAAAGGGCGATCGATTCTATCTCAATGATGAAGTTTACTGGGGAGTACCATCTACCTTGAGCACAATTGGGGATCAAATTTACACCATGGCTTTCAGGCCTCATCACCTGACATTGCATGATCACGATGGAAACTCGGTAGAGATGATTGCCGAAGTCAAGGTGACCGAGATAAGTGGCTCCGATAGCGTGATTCATGTCGACGTAGATGATTATAGCTGGGTTACCGAAACCCATGGAATTCACCCTCTGAATGGCGGTGACAAAGCGCCGGTTTATCTGCTGACTGATCGCTGTCTGTATTTTGATCAGGATCATCAGTTAATAAGACCCTGATCATGGCCAGAATTGAACTGCAATCCATTCGACACAGTTATCCAGCTGCCCGCGGCGAGGAACCCGTCTGGGCGCTTGAGGAAGTCTCACAGGTATGGGAGGACGGTGGGGCATATGCGCTTCTCGGGCCCTCAGGGTGTGGAAAAACGACCCTGCTGAACATTATTTCCGGTTTGTTGACGCCTGTTGAAGGCAGAGTTCTTTTTGATGACACTGACATGACCCACGCGGCAACCATCGATCGACATATTGCCCAGGTCTTTCAATTTCCGGTCGTATACGACACCATGACAGTCTACCAAAATCTCGCGTTTCCGCTTCGCAACCGGGGAGTACCGGCGGAAATCATTAAACCAAGAGTGGAGCAAATTGCAGAGTTACTTGATCTCGGGGATAACCTGCATAAGCGCGCATCAGGGCTGACTGCCGATGGTAAACAAAAAATTTCATTGGGTCGTGGATTGATCCGTTCCGACGTCAATGTAATCATGTTTGATGAGCCACTCACTGTAATTGATCCCCATCTTAAATGGCAACTGCGATCTAAACTTAAACAATTGCATCAGCAGGTTGGCACTACCATGATTTATGTGACCCATGATCAGACGGAGGCTTTGACCTTTGCTGACAAGGTGGTGGTGATGTATGAAGGCAGGGTCGTTCAGGTTGGTACCCCGGTTGAGCTGTTTGAGCAGCCGCAACATACTTTCGTCGGACACTTTATAGGGTCTCCGGGAATGAATCTGTTGCCCTGCGAAAGTCTTAACGGAGAGGCTAACGTACTGGGCAATGCGCTTGGTATTGCCGAAACAGATCCGGCTAAAGAGGGATTGTTGCAGGTCGGTATTCGACCAGAGTTTATCTCCTTCGATTCAGCCGGGGTTGCGGTCAAGATTAACAAGGTGGATGATCTCGGTCGTTACCAGGTCGCAGAAGTGGAAATGTCCGGGCTCCGAATCAAGATGATTGTGAACGAAGGCGAACCAGTTCCCTCCAGTGATCCCTGTATCTGTTTTGACCTCAATCATACCCGGTTATATCGGGACGGATGGATGGTTGAGTCCACGGTAATTGCGCCATGAACAAGGTTACCAATCAAAAAGCCTGGTGGCTGGTAGTGCCGGTAGTAGTGCTGGTAGCGTTTAATGCCTTGATTCCCCTGATGACCGTGGTCAACTATTCGGTGCAGGAGACATTTGGCAATAACCAGTTTTTCTGGCAAGGCGTCGGCTGGTTTGAACAGGTGCTTCGCTCTGAACGGTTTCATGCCTCGCTGCTGCGCCAACTTGCCTTTACCGGCATGATTCTGTTGATTGAGGTTCCCCTCGGAATCGCGGTCGCATTGTGTATGCCCCGGAAGGGGCCGTGGGTATCGGTGTGCCTGGTATTGATGGCGTTGCCATTGCTAATTCCGTGGAATGTTGTCGGCGCCATGTGGAACATATTTGCCTTGCCGGATATTGGTTTGCTCGGCAGAATGATTAACGGCATAGGGATTGATTACAACTTCACCCAACAGCCGGTAGCTGCCTGGGCGACAACCATATTGATGGATGTATGGCACTGGACTTCACTGGTGGTGTTGCTTACCTATGCCGGTCTCTGCTCCATTCCTGACGCTTATTACCAGGCGGCGAGAATAGATGGTGCCAGCAGCTGGTCGGTATTCAGGTACATCCAGTTACCCAAGCTGAAACGCGTGCTGACCATCGCGATACTGTTACGGTTTATGGACAGTTTTATGATCTACACTGAGCCATTTGTATTAACCGGCGGTGGCCCCGGTAACACCACCACTTTCCTCTCCATAGACCTGGTCAAGGTTGCGCTTGGCCAATTTGATCTGGGGCCGGCCGCAGCAATGTCTCTGATTTACTTTCTTGTGGTTCTGTTGGTGTGCTGGATTTTTTATACCGCAATGATGCGAAACGAGGAACAATAGGGAAGAGCGGGCATGATGAAGTCATATAAACCTCTGGTCACGACAGTATATATTCTGTTTCTTATGCTACCGATATACTGGCTGATCAGTATGTCTTTCAAAACCACCAATGAAATCCTCGGCGTATTCTCCTTGTGGCCACTGGAATTCACGCTTGATAATTATCGCAAAATATTCACCGATCCGACCTGGTATAACGGTTATATAAATTCGATAACTTACGTCGTGATCAATACCGTGATTTCGGTATCGGTAGCGCTGCCAGCCGCCTATGCATTTTCAAGATATCGCTTTCTTGGTGACAAGCACCTGTTCTTCTGGCTATTGACCAACCGGATGGCACCGCCCGCTATTTTTGCCTTGCCATTTTTTCAGCTTTACTCCGCCGCCGGGTTATTTGACACCCATATTGCGGTGGCGTTGGCCCATTGTCTGTTCAACATACCGCTGGCGGTGTGGATTCTTGAAGGGTTTATGTCCGGGGTACCCAAGGAGCTTGATGAAACGGCATTTCTCGATGGCTATTCCTTCTGGCGGTTTTTTATCCGAATTTTTATCCCGACAATTGCGGCCGGGATAGGCGTCGCCATGTTTTTCTGTTTTATGTATTCATGGGTGGAGTTGTTGTTGGCAAAGACCTTAACCGCGGTAGAAGCCAAGCCCATTGCTGCCACCATGACCCGAACCGCCAGTACTGCAGGGTATGAGTTGGGGCTGCTGGCCGCTGCAGGTAGTCTGACGATTATCCCCGGAGCCTTTGTTATCTACTTTGTCCGTAACCACATCGCAAAAGGCTTTGCTTTGGGGCGTGTATAAATGGCAATTTTATCTGGACAGGGTGCTAAATGAACTCGATATTTGATCTTTCCTGGATGGCATGGACCTGGCCTACTGCGTTATTTTTTGGATTTATTGCATGCAGTATTGCCGCCATGGCGATTTGGGAGCACTTCAGTCCCGGGGGTGCACCGCGCCACGGTATTCTGGGTATCGACACTACGCGGGGTGATCGATTATTTATCAGTTTTCTGGGGGGGGGATTTATTCATCTGGCCTGGCTGGGAATATTGGGCACTCCCCTGTGGGGAGCGCTGGCGGTATCTATCGTGTTTTCTATCGCAGTTTTTAGACTGGTTTAAACCAACCCGCGCCGGATGCAAGCAAGGAATGAAAAAGAGCAATCCGGTGGAATTGATTTGCTGGTTATCGGAGGAGGCATCAATGGAAGCGGAATTGCACGAGACGCGGCCGGTCGTGGTTTGTCTGTTTTGCTATGTGAACAGGATGATCTCGCTCGCTATACCTCTTCGTCCAGCACTAAATTGATTCATGGCGGCTTGCGCTATCTGGAACACTATGATTTTAAACTGGTGCGACATTCGCTGCAGGAGCGCGAGGTACTACTGCGCAGTGCGCCACATATTATCTGGCCCCTGAGATTTGTTCTGCCACATCATCGTGCATTGCGACCTCGCTGGTTGATTCGGCTGGGTTTGTTTTTATACGACCATCTTGGAAAAAGAGATATCTTGCCAGCTTCCCGGGGGATTAATTTACGAGACCATTCAGCTGGTAAGGCACTAAAGCCGAAATTTACCCATGGATTTGAGTATTCCGATTGCTGGGTGCAGGATGCCCGACTGGTTGTGCTCAACGCGCTGGACGCGAGTGCCAGGGGTGCAAAAATCCTGACTCGAACCCGCTGTGTCGCCCTGGAACGGTTTACGGATACTGATGAGCCACACTGGATCGCAAGTTTAAAGAACAAGGATAGTGGTGATGAATTCAGGTTGCGCGCGAGGGCTATTGTCAATGCCGCCGGACCATGGGTGGAACAGGTCGCCAGCCTGGATCGTGGGAGTCAGTCGGCCAATGGGGTGCGTCTGGTAAAAGGCAGCCATATTATAGTGCCTGCATTGTTTGATCACGACTACGCATACATATTCCAGAACGCCGATGACAGAATAATGTTTGCAATACCCTTTGAAAGAGATTACACCTTGCTCGGAACCACCGATGTAGAGTTCTCCGCAGAGCCTGAACGAGCATCTGTTTCTGATCTGGAGATTAAGTATATATGTAACAACGCCAATCAGTATTTTTCCACTTCTGTTTCGCCCCAGGATGTGGTGCATAGCTATACCGGGGTCAGACCCCTGTTTGATGACGCGGCGGAAAATGCCAGTGAGGCAACTCGTGACTACGTTCTGCATATGGATCAGAAAGGCCCGCCAGTGGTGTCTGTTTATGGCGGCAAGATCACCACCTACCGAAAATTGTCAGAACAGGTAGTCGATATGCTGGCCGACCCACTGGGTTTCGAAAGTGGCGGCTGGACGGCGGGCAGTTCTTTACCCGGAGGAGATATCCCTGATTGTGATTTCGACCGGTTCGCCACCTCCTGTCGTAATCGGTATGCCTGGTGTGACACCAGGCTGGTGAACTACCTTGCCACCAACTATGGTACGCGGATAGACAATGTATTGCAGAGCGCACAGTCAATGGAAGATCTCGGCGTCCACTTTGGTGGCTTGCTATACCAGGCGGAAGCCAGGTATCTGATGGAAAATGAATGGGCTGTGGACGTAGACGATATTATCTGGCGGCGTACCCGGGCCGGGCTACATGGAGGTCCCGAACTGGCCAAAAAGCTGGAAGCGTGGTTGGCGCATCAATAACCGCTACTCACAAGATGGTGCGAGGGGAATGCTACCAGCTTTCTGCTACTACCGGATTTGTCAGGGATCCGATTTCCTGAATTGTAATGGTAATTTCATCGCCTTCAGCCATATATACTGGCGGGGTGCGGGCAAATCCGACGCCATGGGGTGTGCCCGTAAGGATGACTGTTCCTGGCAACAATACCGTACTGCCGCTTAAGAACTCGATAAGCGTTGGCACGTCAAATATCATGTCGTTCGTGTTCCAGTCCTGCATGGTTTCACCGTTCAGTACACTGCCAATGGCTAACTGGTTGGGATCTGCTATTTCGTCAGTGGTGACCAAAACCGGGCCCAGCGGGCAAAATGTAGCAAAGGTTTTGCCACGGCACCACTGTCTACCTCCACCATGACGCTGCCAGTCCCGCGCACTGACGTCGTTGGCACAGGTGTATCCAAGCACATGATCAAGCGCATTGTCCCTGCTGACGTTATGGCAGCGCTTGCCAATGACAACCGCGAGCTCGGCTTCAAAGTCGACTTTGGTACTGGCCAGTTTACGCGGCAATTCAATGGGTTCACCCGGGTGTTGCACGGTCGACGATGTCTTCATAAACAGGATCGGATGCTCGGGTAAGTCAGCGCCCGTTTCTTCAGCGTGTTTACGATAATTTAATCCAATACACAGGATATCTGTTGGCTGCATGGGGGCCAGTAATTTCCCCTGAATAATTTCGCCGGTATCCGTTAGCCCCTGGTATAGATCACCACCCGCCCGCGAGTATTCGCCACTATGGTGTGCGATCGCGTAAGTTGTTGTGTTGTCGGCTAACTGTAATCTTGCAATTTTCATCTGATCACCAATTTTATATCGATAAGCTTCCTGATAACAGGACCAACCCTTTGGGCAATTGTGTGGTTTCCCGCTTCGGCGTTACCGCTCTTACGTAGGGAGCAACCATTGGCTGCGAGCAGTACCTTGATGCGAAAAGTCACAGAACCGCTGAATC
>CAYOGN010000253.1:0-36175 GCA_964403545.1 uncultured Gammaproteobacteria bacterium | reverse complement strand
CCTCATAGCTATAGATTGCAACCGGCGTAATACCCAGTTCACGTGTACTACGAAATACCCGAATGGCAATTTCACTGCGGTTTGCGACAAGAAGTCTTTTTATTGGTTTAATCATAGTAGAATTATAACAACGATAATCCTTTGAGATTGAACAGCTTTGCCGGTTATGTATATCGTTTTTTGGTGGAGTCGATAATCCAGTTTCGTACTTCTCCGCTTGCTAAGATAACTCCACTTGCTGCGACCAGATAAAATAAGCACTATGCCAGACAATACAACTCCGTCATCAGGCCGTAAGAGGGGCGGTCGATCTGCCCACCGAAAACGTGATGTCCATGTTGCTCCAGCTTATATCAAGAGAAAGATTCCATTTTATGAGTTTCTCGATGAAGAAGGCCTGGTCAAGATCGAACAACAGGCTGATTGGTTAATTGAAAATATTGGTCTCGAGTTTCGAGGGGATGATGAGGCACTACGACTATGGAAGGCGGGCGGTGCGGATGTTGATGGCACCCGGGTGCGTTTGTCTGCCGGGATGGCGCGGGAACTCTGCAAGACCGCACCGGGTGTTTTTACCCAGCATGCGCGTAACCCCGCTCGAAGTGTAGAAATTGGTGGTCAAAACCAGGTTTTTGCCCCCGTCTACGGCCCTCCTTTTGTTCGCGATCTGGAGGCAGGGAGACGATATGGCACTATGCGGGATCATGAGCAACTGGTGAAGTTATGTTATTCGTTGCCAGCTTTACATCATACCGGCCTGGTAATTTGTGAGCCTTGTGATGTTCCGGTGTCAACGCGACATCTCGACATGGTTTACAACCAGCTTCGTTACAATGACAAACCGTTTCTCGGGGCGATTACTGAAATGTCCCGGGCCCAGGATTCAGTGGATATGGCCAGAATTGTATTTGGCGATGCTTTCATGGAGCAAAACTGTGTAATTATGGGCAATGTCAATACCAACTCGCCACTACTGGTCGACAAAGTCGTGACGGAAGCGGCAAGAGTGTATTGCGGTGCAGGCCAGGGACTGGTGGCGGTACCATTTATATTGAGCGGCGCTATGGGTCCGGTTACCACTGCCGCCTCTATTGCCCAGGCGCTGGCTGAGGCGATGGTGGTTTGTGCCTTTACCCAACTGGTGCGTCCGGGAGCACCGTTTATACTGGGAAATTTTCTGTCCTCTATGAGTCTGCGTAGTGGCGCACCGACATTTGGCATGCCGGAACCGGTGATGTCAAACCTGATTATTGGCCAGCTTGCACGGCGACTCAATCTGCCGCTGCGATGCGGAGGTTCACTGACGGCATCAAAACTACCGGATGCCCAGGCTGCCGCAGAAAGTGCTGATTCAATGCTATCTACCGTTCTCGGCGGGGCAAATTTTATATTGCATGCGGCGGGCTGGCTTGAAGGCGGCCTGGTCACCGGATATGAGAAACTGGTCCAGGATGCAGATCGACTGGGTGCCTACCAGGTGATGCTGGGTGGTTTGCCACTGGACGACAATGCGCTGGCACAGTCGGCTTACCATGAAGTGGAGCCCGCCGGACACTTTCTCGGTTGTAGTCACACCATGGCGAACTATGAAACAGCTTTCTACGAAGCGCCTCTTTCCGATAGTGAAAGCTTTGAGAAATGGGAAGAAATGGGAAGCAAGGACTCTGCCCGACGCGCTTACGAGCGCTGGAACCAATTATTGCATGATTACCAGCAGCCGACCATGGATGACGCTGTTCATGATGCCCTGCTGGATCATGTCGCCCGCCGTAAACAGCAATTACCGGAGGCCTGGTATTAGAAACCGGATCGGGTGTTCAGAACCTTAAAGTTTGAAACCGGCTGAATTGGCGCCACAGCGCAGCAAAGCGAAATTGATGGGTAGTATTTGGCGCCGAGCTAAACACGAGGGAGCGCGTCCAATGGCTCAATATGTTCAATAATCAATTGTAATGATTTAACGCCGCGAAACTCATTGATATCCAGTTGAAATGCCGCTTTGATACGGCCAAGTTGTGGCGCTGGTTGCCCCGGCTGTAACTGACGAAACGCAATGGCGTCCATCGCCCTGCCCGGAGTACCAAGACGAAGTTTCAGATGCTGCTCCGCTACTACCTTTATTCCCAGGACCTGAAACTCATTGTCAAAAACCGGGGCCGGAAACTGCTGTCCCCAGGGTGCTGCACGGCGTAGCAGTTCAGCAATTTCCGGAGTAAAAAACTCGGGTTCCAGTTGACCATCAGAATAAATTACATTTTGTGGTGGATGATCACAAAAATGTGATTTAACCTCGGTCTTGAATTGAACCGCAAACCGTTCAAAGTCGGTGCCACCGATGGTTAATCCGGCGGCCATGGCATGACCACCGAATTTTTCAATCAAGCCGGGGTTTCGGCTCGAGATAGATTCCAGCACATCGCGAATATGCATCCCCGGAACCGATCTGCCAGAACCGGAAAGTTTACCGTCACTGTTGGTTGCGAAGACGATAGCCGGTTGGTGGAATCGGTCTTTGACCCGGGAAGCGACCAGACCGGTTATCCCCTGGTGCCAACCATCGTTGTGCAAACATAGCCCGCAAGGTGCATTGGACTGCTCTGCCAACCCGTTAACGATATCTACGGCTTGTTGCTGCATTTTCTGCTCGATTTTACGCCGCTTAATGTTGATATCGTGCAACACCAGGGCCAGTTCTGCCGCACTGTTCTCATCCTCTGCCAGCAGGCACTCTATACCCATGGAAATGTCATCCAGACGACCGGCAGCATTAAGCCGCGGTCCGACAACAAAGCCCATATCGGTGCTGGCAATATCGGCGTGATTTTTTCCTGCTACCGACAGGATCGCCCTGATTCCCGGACGACAGTGACCGCGACGAATTCTGGCGATGCCCTGGGCCACCAGAATTCGATTATTTTGATCCAGCGGCACCAGATCGGCCACCGTGCCCAGCGCAACCAGATCAAGTAATTGTGCAAGGTTCGGAATTTCAGCCTGTTGGCGCTCAAACCAGCCAATGGATCGCATATGTCCCCGTAGCGCGAGCAGAAGATAAAACATGACTCCTACACCAGACAGCGCTTTGCTCTGAAATGTACATTGAGGCTGATTAGGATTGACAATAGCGCTGGCGAACGGCAATCCGGTTCCCGCGAGGTGATGGTCCGTCACGATAACTTCCACTCCGGCATCACGCAAAAGCTGCACGCCTTCGATACTGGAAATTCCATTGTCCACAGTGATCAACAAATCCGGATGTCGGTCTATGGCTACCCTGGCAATTCCGGGGGACAGGCCATAACCAAAATCGAATCTGTTGGGTACCAGATAAGAAACATTTTTTGCCCCCAGCAACTGGAGGCCAAGAATGGCGACGGTGGTAGCGGTGGCGCCGTCAGTATCATAATCTCCCACTATCAGAATGGACTGATCGCGATCGATGGCCTCGATCAATAATTCGCAAGCTTTCTCGATCCCCTTCAGATTGTCCGGAGGCAGTAGTCTGGACAGTGAGTTTTCCACAGCATCCAGATTTTCAATATTTCGATTTTCAAATATTCGTTGGAGCAAGGGATGAAGAAATGCTGGCGTCGATTCATTGACTGCGGAAAGATCGGAAACAGCCTTTCTGCGGACAATGACCCTGGGCGTTGCGAATGACACTAGTAGTCCAACACACTAACGCCTGGCTACCTTTATTCGTGCAGAAACCCGTCCCCGGGCCGCCCGGGTAATGGTAGCCGATTGTACCGAGATACCGCTCGCGGCGAGTTGCTCAACCCACCCAAATAATCGGTCTGCCTCCACTTCCTGGAACCAGAATTCAACACTTTCCTCTTTTCCCGGCTGCACTCTTTGAATTGAGTTTTTTATCTTGTTGTCAATGGCAATCTTTTCGATGATGGTAAGTAGAGGCGTATTTTGACTCGTCTGATTTGCAGCCGCAATTCCACCAGCGCTGTTGGAAAGCCGAAACTTCATCCAGGCAAGAGTTGCATTTTTTTCGGGAACCTGGGTACGCAAACGAATAAGTTCAATTTGGGTGGGCTGCCACAAATAAAGATAAAACATTGCTCCAAGCACCAATGGTAAAACCAGGCCCACCAGCATTTTTTCCCGGGCGCTGAAATTCTGCCAGGCTGTCATGTTCCGGTTCCCGAAATCCTGAATCGACCCGTGACCTTGTTATCTCGAGCGCCTGATGACAGTAATTCTGCGGTTACTCCGGATATCTTCTGTAATGACTGCCTGATATCGTCCAGCACCGACAAACTGCCAACGTTGCAGGTCACCATGATCGCCTGGTTGCGATAGTTTACTTCTTCTATTTCAGCTCGATGCTGACGGGTTACCCGGGTTATCGAACGCAATAGTCGTTGAAATTCATGATTTTGAGTCGGGCCACTTCTGTTCTGCAGCAAACTTTCGACCTGGAATCCCGGCCGCCCGAGATAGGGTTCTTGCGGGAAATGCTGTTTGAAAAGCTTCACTATTTTCCGGTCAATGACTTCCTCCTGAGAACGCAGACTGTGCGTTTCCCAAATCATCGCGGCATAGAAAGTTACCGCAGCAACGAGACCACAAAATACCGCGATTTTTATGGGCCGATAATTTCGTGAACGATGTGGTGGCATAAATTCGCCATGCAAAAGAGAAAGTGAATCCTCTTTCAGGGTAAGCTTTTCCAAAGGCAACCAGTCACCAATTTGATTACCAATATCCCAGTGGCTAATATTGGCGTTATGGCTAGCTGTCAACGACCTGGCCAACGCCACATCGGTTACCGAAATCGCCACACCTTCCAGGTCTTTCGACTCCAGCCAGAATTCGAAAAAATCCATGTCGGCTGCGAAGCCGGTAAACTCCCCCGTGCGCACATAAATGTTTCCGTCATCGAGTATGCTGATGGACATGGAGCCTTTGCCATGTAACGGTAACATCAGGTAGCCGGGCAAGATGCGGTCAAGATTTATACCGGCCTGTCGACAGTTATTCTGCCATCGCCTCAGATCCGCTTTCGCCACGATGGCGGTAGTTGCCGGTCCCCCGGACTGCCATTGAAGCAGCGTGAAATGCAATTCCTCAACGTCTTCACCAAGGGTATCTTCGAGGGCGTAAGGTAGCGCGGCTTCGATATTTACCTTCCGCCTGCCAGGCACCATTACAGAGCGTGTAGTGACTGCCTGTCCCGGTGCGATACCTATAATTTCATTCACCTGACGTGGAACGGTAATTAGTTCGAGCTCCGCGACAACCCCCTGATCCTTCACCTCCCCCTTGCCGTTTACAACGACCCATTGAAAGGGTGTCTCCAGTGTCAAATAGAGTTTCAAAATTTCTTAACCAGATTCGGGTTTGGCAAACGCCGGGCAACCAAAAAAACGTTCCCGTTGTAAAACCTTTACATTGTTGCCAGGGGCCTGTTTCTGCATCAGGCTGGTCATGCTGAATTTTACCCTCCCTGACTCGGCACAGCTACGACCGGCATAGAAATTACTACTGATATCAAGCATATTTTCATAACCCTGAACCAGCCCTCCAGGAACCAGGGCAGCGTATTCGTCAGCAAACTCCTGCAGCGATTCAAATGGTAGTGCCTCACGTCGTAGAACCAGCGGTTGCAGAATTTCTGGATCAAGGGGTTGCTCAGCAGAAAATGATGCCAGCACCATAGCGGAAGCTGTATTAACATTGACTGCTGTCAGCAACGTATCGCTGGCAACAGGTAACGCGCTGATCCAGGGTAGTAATTTGATCACCATTTCGGGTGTAAAATCCTTGATATAGGTAATTTCAGAGGTTGAAGTCAATATTCCGTTGGCGCTTCGATAGGGTAAATCAAGCCCACTGTAATAAAAATCCTCGGCACCGGTGGTACCAACAGGATCCTGATCAGGGTCAACCCAGTCAATCATCGCGTCAACCAGTGCCGGACTGAGTTCGAGGGCTAAAAACAGATTCTGGAATATCTGATACCAGTAGGCGGCCTCATTCTCCTCCTCTTGTTGCGCCTCATCCTGCTCTTCAGTGGTTAAATTGTTTTGCTCGCTATTCACCTGGTCCGGTGATTGTTGTCCCTGCTGGTCACTATCACCCTCTTCTGCCGCCTTCTGTCGTTGCTTGCCTTGTAGCAAATTGTTCACATTCAACCTTCCCTGCAAATCTTCTACCGTCATCAACAAAGTAGTGCCAGTGTCTCCTACTTCTACCGGAGGCCCCAGATTACCCCATATTTCGCCATTATGGTCCATCGTCGATTGTTCGCTATCGGCCCTGACAAGATCATTCTCGATATCTCTTTCCAGCACTTTAATGACCCACTGTTCACCACTTGAATTTACCTGGTATCCCTGTTCCGCAAGCATTTGATTTTCCACCCTGCGAATAGCCAGATCCTGGTTTTCAACAGCGTAGATGGTCAGGGTCGCGAGCACCGCCAGCAGCAAAAGTATGGATATCAATGCCACACCATGCTGCGCCTGGATATGGAAGTTTCGAATCGGTATTCCCTGTGGTTCAAGAGCCATTGGCTAAATCAAATAATCGCCGGTAGCTGTTTTCGTCATCCATGCTGATCAGTAACTCCGTTGCATAGGGCAAACCGAATTCATCAAGATCAAATTGCTGCTGAACGCCCTGATCATCGCTCCACTGATAATTGATCACTTCGATTTGATAAACCCCGGACAGAATTAGCCGACTTTTTGCAGCAGTGTCCTGTACCCGATCCAATACTGCCCAACTGTCACGATACAAATCTCCATCCTCGAGTCGCCAGGCAGTCCGCTTTATTCGAGAGCGCCCCGGAGCCTCTATATCGGGTTCGGAAACGGAAATCCGAAACAATTCACCATCGGTTGAAACGCCCGCTGAAATATAGGCTTTTTCTGTATCACCATATTCGTCACGCACGGGGCGATTGACCATGAAACGCAAATCCCGCTCAATCAGGGTAAACATTCGCTGCAACTGACGCAGTTCAAGATCACTGGCAGCTACAACTTCCGTCACCCTCAGGTATTGGCTTAGTGTTGCGAAACAGATTGTAGCAATTACCGCAAATATACCCACAGCCACCATTACTTCAATAAAAGTAAAACCAGACTGCCTGACCGTACCAGCCAAATCGCGGGTTGTTTGACGCACCAGGTTACTCACTGATTCGCCTCGTCGCCAGGTTTGTAGCGCCCGATATATCCGGTTAAACTGGCTACAGCCCGGCCTTCCCGACCCTGAAATACTCTAATTTCAATTCTTGATATATCTGGATCCGGCGTCGTGGAATATTGCTCTTCAAGGCGCCAGACAAGCCCTCCCATTTTGGCCTCACCAGACCCGCCACCTGCGTTATTGAACTGGCGATACATTCTCATCTCCGCCATCCGGTTACTGGCAACCCAGGTTCCCAGGGTACGTAGTTTTAGTCGACTTGACACATCCACATTGGTCGTCATCGACTTTGCCACCGCACTTAGGCCAATTGCGGCTACAGCCAGAGCAACCATCACTTCCAGCAGGGTAAATCCCGAATCCGCAGCTTTATTTCTGCGCACTGGATAACACCGGATTAAATTCATTGTCCAGAGAGATACTAAAAATCATTTTGTCTCCGATGAATCTCATAATAAAAGGTCGGGCAAGGCCTGTTGGGTCTACCATCAAAAGAATTCTGGATTCTTCCGATCTGGAATTCTCTGCCGACTGGCTTTTCTGCCGATCATCCTGTAGCAGAGTGAACTCAAGAGCAACCTGTTCGGGAACAATTCGCTCACGCAAGGCATTCTGCTTCTCTATTCGCACCCAGATATCCTCAAGTTGCCAGAAACTATACCGGTTATCGATCTCCCTGATCTCAATACCCATTGGAAATCCTGTTATTGTGGATTCATCCTGTAGATGACTGACCAGTGCAGCAAACCGTTTCGCTTCGAGTTTTGCAATATCGTCAGCATCCTGGCCAACATTGATGACCACAAGACTGGCCGTCAACCCGATCAAAAAAACTGTCAGGAGCATCTCAATCAGGGTAAAGCCCCTGACACTCCAGGGCACCGCGTTTGACTGCTTCAGCGTCCGGAAAAACCCTGGTGAACAGTTACTTTTACAAACAAAATAAACCTTGCAGGGCACCTCAATTCTATTTGATTTGATCCATATCCCAGTTACCAAAATCTGTATTGACTTCGGTTCCGCCGGCCTGGCCGTCGGCGCCAAGGGTCCAGATATCGAATTCCATGTTCTGCCCCGGATACTGATATAGATATTTGTTACCCCAGGGATCCGTGGGCACAGAGTCTCCGTCAAGATATCCTTTTCCATCTCTGGCACCCGATAATAATGCCTCGAGGCCATCTGAACTACTGGGGTATTTTGCATGATCAAGCTTGTAGAACTTGAGTGCAGTGGAAAGCTGGTTGATATCTGCCTTGGCAGCAATTTGCTGTGACTGATCAAGACGGCCAAGTACCCGTGGAAGGATCATGGTAGCGAGCATACCGATGATGACCACTACCACCATAATTTCAATCAGGGTAAAACCGCGCTGCCCTGTATTGGTCGATCTTGTAAACGCTGAATTTCTGGTTCTCAACTTTGTATCCCTGTTGTCAATTCTGAATTTCAGAATGATAATTCATTGGAAAAATATTTCATATCGCGGAGGCAACTAACTTATCAATTGATTAAGATCGAAAATTGGCAGCAATATAGCCATTACAATGATCAAAACTACGATTCCCATGAGTAAAATCATGATGGGTTCAAATAAGCTCACAACCACTGAAATTCTGGTTTCTGCTTCTCGTTCCAAAGCAGCTGCGGCTTTCTCCAGCATCTCACCAAGCCGGCCACTGGACTCTCCGCTGGCAACCATTTGGGTAAACAGTGGTGGAAATGATTGTCGGCGATGTAGCGCCCGGTTCAGGCTTGCACCTTGCTCTACCTCTATGGTGACTTGTTGCAGATGTTTCTTTAATACGCTGTTCACCACCACATCAGCACTGCTTTTTAACGCTGAAATAAGGGGCACACCACTGCTTATCAGGATCGAAAGTGTTCGCGCCATGCGAGAGGTATTGAGGCTACGAGAGAGCCGACGGATCCCCGGCAGTAACAGAATCAATTGATCAAACATATATCGAGGGCCGGAAAATCGCAGCAGAATGATGGTCACGGCCATGCTGGCCAGTAACACGATCAGTAGCAGGATCCCGTAGGCCTGCAGAAACTCGCTGACACTGATCAATCCCCTGGTGAGTGCAGGTAACGCCTGGTCATTATCTTCGAACACCCTGACTACCTGTGGCACCACATAAGTCATCAGGCCAACAATAATAGCCACTGACACCACTGTCAGTAAAATCGGGTAAACCAATGCCACGCCCAACCGTTGCTGCAGCCCCTGCTTTGCCTCGGTATACTCGGCAAGACGTTCCAGTACTTCACCCAGATGCCCGGTCTGTTCACCCGCTGAGACTGAGGCAATGTAAAGTTCAGGAAACGCCCTCGAAAACATTCGCAGACCATCCGCCAGTGATCGACCCTCAACGACCTGAGAGCGAACCCCACTGAGAATAGTTTTAACCTTGTGGCTTTCAGCCTGTGCAATAAGCCCCGCCAGGGTTTCCTCGATAGTCAGTCCGGAATCCAGCAAGGTCGCAAACTGCCGTGTAACCACCGACAGTTCCATGTTACTGAGTTTCTTACGCCCACCACCGGTGGTTTTCCGCTCACCGGGACTGTCTACGATAACCTCTACTGAAATCGGCGAAAGTCCCTGTTCGCGTAATTGATGACGCACCTGACGAGGACTATCTCCAGACACGACGCCTTTCTTCTTGTGGCCTTTTTCATCCAGTGCCAGGTATTCGAAGGCTTGCATCTGAACCTACTGGACCTGGGTAACTCTTACTACTTCATCGAGGCTTGTGGTGCCATCAATCACCCGCAGGATACCATTTTCAAGCAGACTCGGTGAGGTCTTGCGAACATGAACGAGCATGACCTCTTCACTATTTCGATCATGAATCAGGGTACGAAGTGTTTCATCCACCTTGATCAATTCGTAAATCCCAATCCTGCCTTTGTAGCCGCTAAAATCGCATTGCTCACACCCTACCGTGGCAAAAATATTGCGCCCCGCATATCTTTCTCCCAGAATCTCCTTTTCTCCTGCTTCCGGTTCTCGCTGCTGCTTGCAATGGTCGCAGAGTAAACGAACCAGGCGTTGAGAAACAATTCCGATCAGACTCGATGCTATAAGAAAATCTTCAACCCCCATATCAACCAGTCGAGTCACAGCGCCGATAGCGGTATTCGTGTGCAGAGTTGACATCACCAGATGGCCAGTCAGACTCGCCTGGACCGCAATTTCAGCCGTTTCCAGATCACGAATTTCTCCCACCAGCACGATATCCGGATCCTGGCGCAAGATGGACCGTAATCCATTGGCAAATGTCAGGCCAATCTTGCTGTGAACCTGAATTTGACCTACACCATCGAGTTCATATTCCACCGGGTCTTCGATGGTCATTACATTGTTTTTGTGGCGATCCAGGTTACTCAGTCCTGCATAAAGGGAAGTTGTCTTGCCGGAACCAGTTGGTCCGGTGACCAGTAAAATTCCATGAGGAGATGAAATCAGATTTTTAAACTGAGCCAGTATTTTACCTGGCATGCCAAGGCTTTCAAGGGTCAGGCTACTGCCTTTTTTATCCAGCAACCTGAGCACAACCCGTTCACCATATTGGGTAGGGAGTGACGATATCCGAACGTCAACCGGACGCCCTCCCACAACCAGCGATATTCGACCATCCTGAGGCAGCCTCTTCTCGGCAATATCCAGCTTGGCCATTACCTTGAGCCTGGATATCAGTGCACTATGAATGGCGCGCTGAGGTTCAACTATATCGCGCAGGATTCCATCAATACGGAATCTTACCAGTGATCGTTTCTCAAAAACTTCCAGATGGATATCCGATGCATTCTCGCGGATAGCCTGGGTGAGCAGCGCATTGATCAGTTTTACCACTGGCGCATTGTCAGATGCTTCGAGCAAATCCGTGGTTTCAGGCACCTCACTGGCGAGCAGTTCGAGGTCGATATCGCCATCCAGATCACTCACCATCTGGGTCGCCTCAGACTGTCCCTTATCGAAAGCCTGGCGAAGTAAATGCTCAAATCCGGCTCTCGGAATGAGATTAAACTGGATCGGCACACCTATCTGACGGCGAATTTCACCAAAAACTTCAATTACGGGCTTGTCGACACAAACTATCTGAATCCCCGGTTCGCGTCGTTCAATGGCAACCACGCTGTGACGTTTGCAAAACGCATAGGGCAACAAAGATACGACATTGGAATCGATTCGGTTCACCCAACTCAATGGATTGGTCGGATCTTTCATAAAAACCGAATCGCCGGTGGTAACATTTTCCTGTGCTGGCTCAATAACCATAGTCTTAACAAACCTGCCTCGCTGGAATACCTACTTGCTATCTCTATCCAGCCAGTCAACACGATTTAACTGCGGTGCTGCTGCCGGCAACATGCGACGGGTATCAACCTGACTTTCACCCTCTTCATTGCGTATAAACTCATAACGATCTTCGGTCAATGAAACGAGATCTTCCGGCGTTCGAATTATTTTTGGTCGCAGGAAAACCATCAGATTGGTCTTTACTGCTTTCTTGGTATTCTTTCGAAACAATGCACCCAGAACCGGAATCTTGCCAAGCACAGGAACCCATTGCTGGGTATCTACCGCATCATCCCGAATCAGGCCGCCCAGTACAATAATTTGTTGGTCATCAACCTGTACGGTTGCCTTTATTGAACGATTGTCGGTGATCAAATCTGCAGCACCCTGTACGGTGATAGGACTGATGTTGGATACTTCCTGTTCAATTTCAAGCCGAATGGTGTCGCCGTCATTAATTTGCGGTGTAATTCGCAAGGTCAGACCCACATCCTTTCGTTCGATAGTCTGAAATGGATTGACTACACCAACGCCTGCATTGATATTTCCGTCTCCTGTACCTCCTCCGACGATCGTAGTAGGAGATGCATTACTGGTAAAACTACCGGTCACAAATGGCACCTCCTGACCCACAATAATTTCGGCCGGTTCGTTATCCAGTGTCAACAGATTTGGTGTAGAAATAATATTGGTATTACTGTCCCCGCGTAGTGCGTGCAATACGACATTCAGATTTGGCACAATCACACCGGAAAGATTGGTAAATAAACGGTCAATATAGCCTAGCTGAAATCCGCCGGTTGTTTCGCTAAAACCCGTATCAAAATGCAGATCTCCTCCATCATTGGTACGGCGATTGCCGGTCCAGTCAACCCCGATCTCCGACTCCTTGTTGATGGACACTTCGGCGATAATGGTTTCGACAAATACCTGGGCCCTGCGAATATCAAGTTTCTCAATGACCGATCGCAGGTTCTCGAAATCCTTGGGATCCGCCTTGATGACCAATGCATTGCTTTGTTCATCTGCCTGAATATTTACCTCAGTTCGTTGAATCGCGCCGGATTCATCCTGGGCAGCAGGTTGTTGCAAACCACTTAACAGGCTCACAAGATCAGTGGCCTGGGCGAATTTTAAATACAGTACATGGGTATCTCCACTTTCAGGCCGATCGATATCCAACTGGTCGATGAGCGCCTGAATCATGGGAAATGCGCTCTCGGACGCCCGCACAATCAAGGCATTGAGTCCTTCGTCCACTTGCACACTGATCGTGGGAGGCACCTGTCCACTACGGTTATTTTCGGCACTAATAGAACTCAGGGTTTGGCTGAGTACAGCGGCTAATTTGGTTGCATCCGCGTACTTCAGGTAAATCACTCTGATTTCCAAAGTCTTCTGCACCTTATCCATGCGCTTGATCATACTCAGTGTGCGATTAATATTGGCTGAGGTTCCAGTCAATATCAGAGTGTTACTTCCGGCGTGCGGGGCGATATGATCGGTAGGCGGTAGTAGCGGCCGTAAAATCGGTAGCAAATCATTTACCGAGGCATGCTTCAGGGCAACGATATGGGTAATCTGTTCGTCGTTGTCGAGGGGTGTATCTGTCGTTCGGGTAGGATGTTGCTTGACCAGATTTTTCGGCAAAATTTTAGTTACCTCACCACTTGGTACGGCTGCAAAATTGCTGACTTCCAGCACTGATAAAAATATATCGTATAGTTTTTCTGATGGTAGTCCTGCACCGGATACCAGGGTGACCTTCCCCTTGACTCTGGGATCGACGATAAAACTTTTTCCGGTAACCTGGGAAACCAGACCGATCAGCGCATTGATGTCAGCGCCCTGAAAATTCAGCGTGATAATATCTTCCCCGCCTTCTTCTTCGGACTCATTGACCTGAAAACTTTCCATCGAAACTGCATTCTGTTCCGGGGCGGCATCATTCTGGGCCAACAATATCTGGTTGTTTAATTGGGTGAGTTCAGCAATACCCTGCTCGACGATGGCAGTCTCGAGCTTGTTTGCATCAGGCTCTTGCTGGTCGTTGTTTTGCTCACCTTCACCAACTCGATCAAATGCAAACTTGCCAGCGCTTCCAGGATACACGATCTGACGAGCATAAAATTGCAAATCCTTTTGAAAATCCAGATTAATCAGAGACCCGTCTTCAACCTCGGCTGCGGTCGCACCAACTGGCGTCAATAGAAAAAAAGCAAGAAATCCGAGCCTCAGTTTCCGGACTAAAGGCATTACTTTCTCTACCCAGTGGTGGTGTCCGTCAATCTGAATTTTGACTATAGCAATCAATATGATCAGCAGATCTTGAATTGGCTCATTTTAGTCCGTTCAGGCCAGATTTTCCAAACGAATGGAGGTTACTTTGCTGGTAATGCTCTCAAGTTGCTCCAATAATTCAATTGAGTGATTGAGGTTACTTTCAAGGGTTTCCTGCGTTAGCATAATAATGGATACCTCACCATTTTCAGCTTCATGCCCTTTCTGCATAATAGTGGCAATACTGATATTGTTATCGCCGAAGATGCGCGTAATGGCAGCCAGAACGCCCGGTCGATTGATGACACTCATGCGAAGATAATACGCAGATGTAACCTGGCCCATGGTAATGATTGGCAGCGAAGCAAGTGCACCAGGTTGAAAAGCAAGGTGTGGAACCCGATTGTGAGGATCACTTGTCAGTGCACGAACAACGTCGATAATATCTGCCACCACCGCGGACCCGGTAGGTTCGGCACCGGCACCGGCACCGTAGTATAAGGTCGGCCCCACTGCATCTGCCTGCACCAGCACAGCATTCATAACACCATTAACGTTGGCAATCAGACGTTTTTGGGGGACCATAGCCGGATGCACACGAAGTTCAATTCCGTTTTCATTTCGCCGCGTAATTCCCAGGTGTTTGATTCGGTAGCCTAATTCAGCCGCGTAACGAATATCGTCGATGGTAATATTGGTTATCCCTTCGATGTAGGCTTTGTCGAATTGAAGTGGAATACCAAAGGCGATGGATGCAAGTATAGTCAGCTTATGGGCCGCATCCGTACCCTCGATATCAAACGCAGGATCCGCTTCAGCGTAGCCCAGATCCTGTGCATCTTTCAACACCTCACCGAAACTCCTTCCGTCCCTTTCCATGCAGGTCAGGATATAGTTGCAGGTACCGTTAATGATACCCGCCACCCACTCAATCCGGTTAGCGGAAAGACCCTCCCGCAGTGCCTTGATAACTGGAATCCCGCCAGCAACTGCGGCTTCGAATGCCACCATAACCCCACTCTCCTGTGCTTTCTGGAAGATGTGGTTACCGTGGAGGGCAATCAATGCCTTGTTGGCTGTCACAACATGCTTACCATTTTCGATGGCACGCAGAACAACCTCGCGAGCAGTGGTATCACCGCCAATCAGTTCAACCACGATATCGATTTCGGGATCGTCCGCAATGGCTAGTGGATCATCACCAATACTGATTCCGTCGATATTGACCGCACGATTCCTGGTGAGATTCCGTACTGCGATGCGCGAGACAATAATCTCCCTGCCGGCACGGCCGGCGATTTCCCGACAATTTCGCTGTAAAATTTCCAGAGTGCCGCTGGCGACAGTTCCGAGTCCAATAAGACCGATTTTGACAGCTTTCACAGAGAGCAAATATTATTGATGGAAGTTGGTTACAATAGTTTGACCAGACTCAACCCCGTCATTGACGCCAACCATCTATGCAATTAAACCTGCAACACCAGACAGAATACAACACTATCCGGACCATTGAGCAGAATCCCGGTACTGGTATATGCCAAATTAAAATCGGGGAGGCCTGTTATTCGAACAGCGTAATTTTAACACCCACAACCCTTGAATTGTGGAACGTATCAATGGTTTCTGATCTCAGTTCGAGAGATTTTGATCGCCTTGCTGAACTGCCAGCTGAGGTAGTACTACTGGGCACCGGATCAACCCTGCATTTTCCGGACATGGCATTAACCAGGACTTTGCTGGAAAAAAATATCGGTCTCGAAGTCATGGATACCGCCGCCGCCTGTAGAACCTACAATATACTGGTAAGTGACGGCCGCAGTGTTGTCGCCGCACTTATTCTCCAGGGGTCTTCCCGCCAACCTCAAAACCAGCCGGCATGATCTCTATTGAATTCACTGCACTAGCAACCTGCCCGGCAGATTTCAAGGTATTGCTGAACAACGTTCGCCATCCCCTGATCGATACTCTCTACGGTTAGCGCGTGACCAATGGATACCTCTAGGATGTCACCAATAGCGAGAAACGTAGAGAGATTGTTCAGGTCGAGGTCGTGCCCGGCATTTACTCCCAGGCCTACCGCTATCGCCTGATCCTTTGCCTGTCTATAGGTTTCCAGTACAGCATCCTGTTGATCACTGCCAAATGTAGAAGCATAACTTTCGGTGTATAACTCAATGCGGTCATAGCCACTGTCTGCGGCCGCCCGCACCTGAGCTGGATCCGGGTCGAGAAATAGCGCCGCCCGGACCCCGGCACCATGAATGCGTTGCAGCGCCGGACCAAGTATTGCCGCATGGTCTTTAACCTGCCAACCATGATCCGATGTCAGCTGATCGGTGCCGTCAGGAACCAGCGTGCACTGATCCGGGCGAGTCTGTTCGATAAGCTGCAGAAAATCCTCACCGGGATATCCCTCCACATTAAATTCCACTTGCGGTGTCTTCCTGAGCAATGCAGCCAGTTCAATGGTATCGACTCGCTTGATATGCCTTTCATCCTGTCTCGGATGTACGGTAATCCCCGCCACACCAAGCGCAATAAGTTTGCCCGCGTAGTGCAGTACATCGGGATAATTCCGCCCCCGGGAATTTCTTAGTACAGCAATTTTATTGAGGTTTACACTTAGGCTGGTCATGGTGGATATCCGGAATGTTATAGGCCAGAATATCACAGGAAAAATGTCACTCTGCAATAGCAAGAATGAATGGAGAAAAATTTTCTCTATCGCCCATTTACTCCACTGAAGAACAGAAAAAGTTATCGCGGGCTAAACCGACGACACACTCATTGGCAGATCGGATATTTGCCCATTTCTGTGTGAGCCATCCTCGCACAAGATCTGCACTTCAGTGCCTGCTGTACCGTGGTCTTTATCAATCATTCCGAGCGCTATATTGGTGTTAAACCTGGGAGACCAGATCGCGCTGGTAATCTGACCAATTGATCGATTGCCTGACTTTGCAGCCCATGGTTTTGAGCAGGCAGGACAACGATCTCCATCAAAAAAAATGCCTTTTATGAGCCGGTCTGGCCCTGTTTCAGCGATGCGTCGAAGGGCTTCCAGGCCAATAAACGAAATCGAACCATCCAGCTGGCAGTATGCGTCTAAACCACATTCAAAGGGATTATTGGCACGGGTCATCTCGTTGCCATAGGACAATAACCCGGCTTCGATACGCTCAATCAGATTGGGACAACCCGGCGCAACATTGAACTTTTGTCCAGCTTGCCACAATGCGTCCCAAAGTGGTTCGGCCAAATCGGGATTATCAAGGTATATTTCAAAACCACCCTGCTTACTGTAACCCGATCGTGCCACCAGCATTCCATGCCCATCGAATGGCAATATACGAAAGCGAAAAAAACCAATCTCTCTGACCGTGTTACCAAATATTGCCGCCATCAGATCGCTGGATTTGGGCCCCTGTATGGCCATGGGCCACACATCAGGCTCTTCAACCTGCACCTCAAGTCCAATTCCTACCGCCAGACCTTTGGCCCACAACAGTATGTCAGCATCAGCAATAGAAAACCAAAAGTGGCTGTCACCAAGCTTGAGAATCACCGGGTCATTTAACATCCCGCCCTTGTCATCGACCATTGGCGCATACAGGCACTGTCCGCTTTCAGCACTGGACAAATCGCGAGGCGTCATCATTTGCGCCAGCCGCGCTGCGTCAGGCCCGGTTAGTTCCACCTGTCTTTGACAGCCTACATCCCACAGCTGCACATGCTCTCGTAAATGCCAATAGTCTTCCTCCACACTTCGGTCAAAACCCTTTGGCAGAATCGTATGATTAACCACTGAATAGCCCGACACCCCCAGGGCTTCCACTTTACGTGTATAGGGCGTCGAACGAATCCGGCAGGAGCTGAGTAATTTTGCTGCAGACATGATTGTTTTTTATTCCGACCACCAGACAGTATAAGAGTGGGGCGACAGCACCAGAGGAATGTGGTAACGCTGCTCTCTATCAGACAAATGGAGATGGATAACAGCCGTTGACAGGGGCTGGTTGGCGATCTGCACACCGTGCTCCCGCTCAATATAATCTCTGGTGTGAAAAACGAGTTCAAACTTTTGTTCCTTTTCCCCAATTTGCAATTGCTCGGCAATCCGACCTTCCTGATCACTCACTACATCAAACACCTGCTCCTGTTGCCCGTTTGCACCAATTCGAAAAAGCTGGACTCGAAAATCAATGGCCGATTTTCCGCTTATTGAATCCAGAACGTGGGAGGAAAGTACAGTCACGGCGCTACTACTCGATGGAAGCCTTATCCCGCTTGCTGGTAGTGGCTAAAACAATGGGGCTGATATAACCTTTTGTCTTGACATTCAGACAGGCAGTTTTGCCACTGGCAATGGCACGTTCCAGAGCAGGCATCAACTGTTCCGGTGTTTCCACCAGTTCACCATACCCCCCCAGACCTTCAAACATGGTATGAAAAGGAATATCACGAAAATCCGTCGCAAAGTGTTTACCATTTTCGAACATTCGTTCCTGCTGCTGGGAAATACAGTCAAGGCCACCATTGTTATCAATCACCACAACAATGGGCAGATTCTCCTGGAACGCCGCCTCAATACTCAGCCCCCCTGACAGAAACGCACCATCACCACTAATTAACACGACACTTGAATCAGGGTTAATCATTTTTGCAGTGATTGCAAAAGACACCCCTACCCCCAACATGCTGAAGGTTCCCGGGTGAAGTATATTGCCCAATTTCTGGCCTCCGTGACCGGCAATGTTAACTGCTATTTCAGACCAGAAATGGGTATTACCTCCGTCTATCACAAGCCAGTCATCTGCTTTCATCACCGCCTGTACGCCAAGGGCCAGCTGCAATGGATGTAACTTACCACCGGTTTCCTGCAGCGAAGGAATATCGTTCACGGTTTGACTCACCCATTCGGATCGTTTTTGTTTGTTCAGATCGAACCATGCGCGGTCACGCGGCCCTTGTTGTTTCAGGGACAACATGACGTCGAAAAAAGCCCCGGGGTCACTGAGCAAGTTTACGTCCGCAGCATGGTTCAACACCACTTCCTCGTCCGATCCGTTTACACATACCAGAGTGGTCGTATCCGGTATAAAAGGTGCATTGCCAAAATTCATCTGGTTATCCAGCCTTGCCCCCACCATCAAAACCAGATCGGATTCCTCTAATGCAAATTTTGATGGCCCATACTGGTGCACGTCAGCAAGGCCCATGTAGGGTTCGGACTCTTCACCCAGCAGTTTCTGATGATAGGGCACATTAAAAACCGGTATACCCAACTCGCGCCCGACCTGCTCGAGTTTTCGTTCAGCGCCTGACCACCACACCCCGTGTCCGCCAATCAATATTGGCCTGGTGGATCTGCGTACCAGTTCCAGCACGTTGTCAAGGTCATCGGGGTCAGGCCAGGCTTTGGGTGGCGCCCTGAAGTCCAGGTTATGGGGTCGCTCGTCGTGACCAATATCCTCCTCGAATGAACTGAACATGATGTCCACTGGGAGCGCAAGGTGAACCGGCCCGGGATAGCCATTCATGGCAATTTTGAATGCCCGATCGACAAACTCCGGAATCCGTGTCCCGTCAGTGATTTGTGCACTGTATTTCGTCAAGGGTGATGCAATAGCTACGTCATCAATTTCTTTAAAGCCCCCGGCGCCTTGCCGTTTCAGCGTACTTGAGCCGGTCACAAAAATAACCGGGGACCGCTCTCCCCAGGCTTCCATCATTGCAGGAATCGCATTAGCGAATCCTTCGGGGCCCACCAGACATACGGCAGGGTGTCGGGTGATGCGGGTATAACCATCGGCAAGATGCCCGGCTACCTGTTCATGTGGCGCATTGATAACCGGAATTCCACATTCCATAAAACCTTCCAGAGCCGGATTGCAGAACCCGCCACTCAGTGTAAATACCTGTTTTACCCCTTTGCGCTGAAGCGCTCGAGCAAGATGCGTACCGCCCCGTAGTTTCATGATTCAAGTAAACTACTCTGGTTTAATTTCGACACATCGCTACAACCCAATTGTGCCATCGCCAGACTTATTTCATTACTGATCAAATTGATAATTTGCGCTAATCCTGCTTCGCCATTTGCGCCTAGCCCGTAGAGCAGAGAACGTCCCAGCATGACAAAATCGGCGCCCTTGGCCAGGGCCTTGATAATACCCTCACCGTCACGAATTCCGCTATCAAACAGCAAAGGGAAATCAGCACCCACGGATGCTCGAATGAGCGGCAGTTGATCGATCGCAGCCGGAGCGCTATCCAATTGTCGTCCACCATGATTCGAAACATAGAGCGCATCAACTCCTGCATTTTTAATCCGCACCGCATCATCCGCAGACAACACGCCTTTGACGATGAGATTACCTTGCCATCTGTCGCGCAGCCGATCAAGAAACCTCCAGTCTGCAAGACCACGCTTCCCATCCCGATCAAATGTACCGGGGGCAAAATTTGCCGGTGACGGTATCCCGGCAATCAGCGACTTGACGGACCATTCCGGGTGCATTGCGAAATCAATAAATTGCTTTGGTCCAATCTTTAGAGGGGATTTGAATCCATTGCGCAGGTCGCGCACTCTGGGTGCACCCTGAGGCACATCCACGGTAAGTATCATTGTTTCGAATCCTGCGGACTCCGCCCGGCCAACCAGTTCAAAGGCCTGTTCAATTGACTGCCCGACGTAGAGCTGAAACCAGCCTTGAGCTCCCGCCCAAGCTGCGATTTGCTCAATGGTCGACGAGGACATTGTCGACTGTGCCATGGGTATATTGAAGCGCCTGGCAGCATCTGCAAGCAGTCGGTCAGCGTGCGGCCAGGTCAGGTTACACATACCCATAGGCGCAATACCGAAAGGCAATCCCCAGTCTTTTGCCAAAAATGATTTAGACAGCTTTCGCTGGTTGGCGTTAACCAAAACTCTTGGCTGTAGTCTTATTTCCTGGAGTCGTCGACTATTCAGCGCATTGGCATACTCATTACCCGCAGCACCATCGACAAAGTCAAAAATAATTCTCGGCATACGAAATTTCGCCAGGCGGCGTGCGTCAGCAATACAGTGAATAGGTCGTGCCATAGTGAATAAGTAAAGAAATCGGTGACGCTTTTTGGTTAGTTAATATACCCGGTAATGGCCTTAACTTCGAGAAATTCCTGTAGCCCCCAAAGTCCTTTCTCGCGACCGTTGCCCGATTGCTTGTAACCACCAAAAGGGGTGTCAGTATCCCCTGTTTTATAGTTGATATGCACCTGCCCCGCACGTAGTCGGTTTGCCACGCGACGTGCGCTATCCATATCCTCTGAATAGACATAAGCCGCAAGACCATAGTCCGTATCATTTGCCATCGTCACGGCGTCATTCTCATCATCGTAACCAAGGATGGTCAGTACAGGCCCAAATATTTCTTCCCGGGCGATTTGCATTGTATTGTCAACCCCGGCAAAAACCGTTGGTTTGACATAGTAACCTGCATCCATACCCTCTGGTTTGCCGGTGCCACCAGCTATCAGCTCTGCGTTTTCATCAATGCCGGCCTGAATCAAAGTCTGAATTTTCTCGTACTGCTGCTGGCTGATCACGGGCCCAATCTCAATCCCTTCCTGATCAGGGTCACCAACAGAAACTTCCAGTGCTGCTTTGCGCGCCGCTGCCACCGCTTCATCCATATTGGAATTGGGAACCAGCATTCGGGCTGGTGCATTACACGACTGTCCACTGTTGTTCATCATAAAGTGAACACCCTTATTCACCGCGGCGGCAATATTGGCATTCGGTAAAATCACGTTAGCGGATTTGCCACCGAGTTCCTGGCCCACGCGCTTAACCGATTCAGCCGCAGCTTTTGCCACTGCAATTCCCCCTCGGGTCGAACCCGTGAAAGACATCATGTCGATGCCGGGATGGGAAGACATGGCTTCACCAACGGTGACACCATAACCGTTCACCAGATTAAATACTCCTGCAGGCACCCCTGCCTCGGCCAGAATCTCGGTAAAAACCAGGCCGCTAACAGGAGCGATCTCGCTCGGCTTCAGTATCATGGTGCATCCCGCAGCCAAAGCCGGACTTACCTTGGACGCAATCTGGTTGATCGGCCAATTCCACGGCGTAATCATCCCGCATACACCAATGGCTTCATGGCGAATGAGTTTGCCTTCCATTTCTCTTTCAAATTCGAAGCCGTTAAGGGACTTGATGGCACTTTTTATATGGTTAATTCCCGTTACCGATTGCGCACCGTGGGCAAGGTAACGGGGTGCACCCATTTCATGCATGATCGCATCCCCCACCTCGCTAATTCGACGCTGGTATACATCGAGAAAGTTTTCCAGCAGTTCAGTTCGTTGCTGTACAGACCATTGCGAGTAACTTTCAAAGGCATTACGGGCAGCGGTTACCGCCGCATCAATATCGGCCGCGCTGCCTACACTGATTTTTGCAAAAGGCTGTTCGGTGGCTGGATTAATGACGTCCAGGGTTTCCGGGGTAACCGGGTCGACCCACTGGCCGTCAATATAAAATTGCAAATAATCTTTCATAGCTGGACAGATATACTGGTAGTTGGATGCGGATATAAATTCTGGAGCCGGGATTGTAATGTTATGTGATGCTGATCGGGGAAATTAAAATGCATTTTGAGGGTCAACTACAGCGAACAGACCGATTCAGAACAGGGATGGATTAAAATGAATAAAAACAGGCGATTAAAAGCAGATAAATTGTTGATCAGTGGTCTCTGGTGTTTATTGAGAACGCGTCTGGTCTGGTTCATTTTTCTCACTCGTAAAAATCAGCAAAAGGCTGCTGGCCATCATTATCCCGGCAAGGCCAAAGGCCAAATCTGCGATTTCAACACTTCGTCCAAGTCTCGATTGCAACCATTCTGTTGTCAGGGCCATAACGGTTACCAGCAGAAATCCTGCAATAATTCGATGTCGATTGTTCTCCGGAAAATAGATGCAGGATGGATACAACAGAAGAGTTACTACCAGCCCTACAAACAAATGCAGAAACCAGTGCAGGTTGTGCTCGTAGGCCAGTATCCATTGGTAGGGAAACCCCAGGTTGCGCATGGTTTGATTCGGTGTCCAGTGGGCAGTATTGTATTGGGGTTGTAAGGCAAACCAGGCAGATGCCAGAATCAAAACCAGCAACAACAACCGGGCAATGGTTTTCATTTCTGATAAAAATTCATGACAAATCAAAATCCACGATGACTGGCAAGTGGTCGCTGGCAACCCTGGCAACCTGATGACGGCAACTCATTGCATTCACAAGGTGCAGATTACCCCGGTAGTAAATTCGATCCAGGCCACCTCGTGGTGAAAAAGAAGGATAAGTCTTGATTGGCCTTGTCCTCAATCTGGTTTCCCGGTCGGTAGCACAGCGCAGTGCCATTCCTTCGACAAAAAGTGCACGTAAACGCGACAGCCAATCGTTGAAATCACCACCAACAATACAGGCCGATGCGTTTCCGCTGTGAACAAATTCTCTGGTTCGCAACAAAATGCCAGCCTGCCTTTGTCGTTCCAGAGGAGACAAGCCCAGATGCAGATTAAACACCTCCAGTCTGGATCCATTTTGATCACCACTATTAAGCTGAATGGTCGTGTGCTGGCAACCTCGCGATTTCAGATCATCGATGGTCAGATCGATATTGCGCTCTGCCACGATCGGATAGCGGCTCAGGGTCGCATTACCATAACGACCTTTTCGCAAGCTGACATTGTAACCGGCTGCATAATAAGGGTATTCCAGCGCCGCGGAAATTTCCCTGGCCATATCCTGTTCCCCGGATCGCGGCGCACCATCGTCGACTTCCTGCAACAGGACAATATCGGCATTGTGATCCTGGAGGATTTTAATAATACGGCCGGGTTGAAAACGGCGATCGAGGCCAATTGCCCGGTGAATGTTGTATGTGATAATTCGGAAATTCAAGAGCGTAAAATCCGTCGCCAGGCTGAACCCATAGGAGGCAATTTTCTTGCCCGCGGTGGTTTTAAATTTACCGCCATTTAATTGGCTGTAGATATCGTCGAAATCTTTCTCCGTTGCCTCACAGCTTCAAACAAAATTACCCCGGTAGCTACAGATACATTGAGACTGGATACACTACCTGCCATAGGAATTCTGGTTATTTTATCGCAGTGTTCCCTGGTCAACCTCCGCAAACCCTTTCCTTCGGCACCGAGGACAATAGCCACCGGGTCGGTGAAGTCCAGTCTATACATATCGAGGTCACTTTCATCAGCGCAACCTGTAATCCAGATTCCCCTGGTTTGAAGCTGCTCCAGACAGCGTGCAAGATTGGTGACGTAGAATACCTGCTGGCGTTCTGCGGCTCCAGCGGCTACCCGGCGTACGGTTTCATTGACCGGTGCAGCACCATCCCTGGGTAGTATTACCCCGTGAACCCCTGCCCCGTCGGCGGTACGCAGACAAGCGCCAAGATTATGCGGGTCCTGGATCTGGTCCAGCACCAGTAACAAGGGAGGCTCAATGAGATCATCCAGCATCCTCTGCAACCCATGCTCATCCTTTTGCTTTGATAATTTTAACTTTGCAACAACACCCTGGTGACGAATTCCATTGGCATGCAGATCGAGTGTTTTCTGGTCTACCTGCTCGATATCGACCCCTGCCTGCTGCGCAAGATCCAATAAACTCCTGATGCGGGAATCGTGTCGGTTGCGATCGACCCAGAAGCCGACTACCTGATCACTACCTCGACTGAGTGCCGAGGAAACGGCATGAAAACCGCAGACGATTTCGCTATTTGCCCCTGGTTGACTTACGCGTTTTGCTTTTTTTACCACGTTTCACTGGTCCACTTGATTTTGCTTTACGGGTGCTTTTTACGATGTCGCCGGTTTCCCCGGCATGGTCACTGGTCAACTCGAAATCAATTCTGGCCATGTCGAGATCCACCCTGCCGACTCTAACCTTCATTTTGTCCCCAAGGCGAAATCGTCGACCACTACGTTCGCCCACAAGCTGAAAATTGAGCGGGTCAAAACGATAGTAATCATTTCCCAACGCAGTGACATGAACCAGACCATCGACAAATATATCGTCCAGTTGGATGAATACGCCAAATTCCTTAACCCCGGAAATTACGCCGGTATATTCCTGCCCTACTTTATCCTGCATGAATTCTGCCTTTAACCAGCTGATGACATCCCGGGTTGCGTCCTCAGCACGTCGTTCGGTAAAGGAGCAATACTCACCTATTTCACCTATGGAATTCTGATCCGGGGCAACCCTGCGCTGTTTCCCGTCAATGACGTTGCGAATCAATCGATGCACTACAAGATCGGGATAACGTCTGATCGGCGAGGTAAAATGAGTATAGACGGGATATGCCAGGGCAAAATGCCCCAATTGCTCGGAGCTGTACACCGCCTGACTCAGGCTGCGAAGCAAGACTGTCTGCACTACACTGTATATTTCCGGACGTTTCATTGCCTGGTTCAGCAATTTGGCATAGTCACCAGCCCGGGGATTACTTTCGCCTTCCAGGTGCAAGCCAATTCCCTTGAGAAAAGCCTGAAGATCTGCAATTGCCTCTCCGTCGGGGCCTCCATGATTGCGATAGATGCCTGCGTCTGAAAAATGTTGCTGGATAAATTTTCCTGCGCAGACATTGGCCGCCAACATGCACTCTTCGATTATTCGGTGAGAAATGTTTCGATCCCGAATGCTGACTGAATCGATTCGCTGATTGGCATCAAAATGGATCAACGGCTCGGGAAATTCAAAATTAATTGTGCCTCTTTTGGATCGCTGTTTTTCGAGCACTCGATACAAGGCGTACAGGTCATCCAGATGCGGCACCACGTGATGCCACTTTTTGCGTTCTTCGATATCTTTGTTATCAACAATTTTACTGACATTTGTATAAGTCAGGCGAGCCCGGGAATGCATCAGTCCGGGATAAAAACTGTACTCCTCAACCGATCCTGCATGACTGATCTGGATATCACAAACCAGGCAGCAACGATCTTCTGCGGGATTTAATGAACAAATTCCGTTGGATAACAATTCCGGCAACATCGGCACCACACGATTCGGAAAGTATACCGAATTCCCACGGTTATAAGCTTCACGGTCAAGGGCAGAATTGACTTTGACATAGTGACTGACATCGGCAATGGCAACGACCAGTCTCCATCCGTGCTGATTTGGTTTACAGTAAACCGCATCATCAAAATCCCGCGCGTCTTCACCATCGATGGTAACCAGAGGCAAATCACGAATATCCCTGCGATCTTTTGTAAGCTCGGCGATATGAAATTTTTCACTGGATTTTTCAAGCTGAGTATCCACCTCCCGAGGCCACTGATTCGGAATTTCATGTTTGCGAATTGCAATATCTGTTTCCATCCCCGGGGCCAGTTCGCTACCCATGATATGACTGATCCTGCCCACAGCGTGGTGATGCTGAACCGGATGCCTGATAATCTTGACTACTACGATATCGCCACTTTGGGCAGCACCGATATGTTCAGCCGGAATTGCAATATCCCGGGCAAATCGGCTGTCATCAGGTTCGACGAAACCGACCCCGCTTTGATAATGATAGTGGCCGACGATTTCCCGATCCAGATCCACCATTACCTCCACGATTACGCCCTCCTTGCGTCCTCTGGCGTCCACACTTTTAAGCTTCGCCAGCACATGGTCACCGTGCAACACCTTGCGCATTTGTCGGTGATGTAAATATAAATCCTCGCCACCCTGATCCGGGCGAACAAAACCGAACCCGTTGGCATGGCCAATAACACGTCCGGTAAAAGCCCCCATTTTGTCCGGCAGCGCAATACGGCCTTTTCGGTCAATGATGACCACACCCTGTTTTTGCAATCGATCCATGCGACTCGACAGTGCCCGTTTGGCTTCTTTACCCGCGAGATTAAAATGATGACAGATAGCCTGAATTGTTGCCGGCCTGCCGAGATCAGATAGAAACTCGATGAGTAAAAACCGGGATGGCACCGGAACGCCGGAATCGTCGGCCGGGCGGTAGCCTGAATTATCTGACATAGCCCTTAAAGGGTATTTTATTGATCATTGTTTCCTTGTTAACCTGCGCTTCGTACAATTTAAAAAACGTTGAAATTACTCTGGTGTTTGCCAATAATGGAGGCAATAGATTCTACTTTTGCCGCCATTGAAAATTATGATTTATGGATCTGCCCTGATGTACCATGGGTAAAAATTTAAACTAATTTAACTTTCCAACTCTTATGAAAATTGGTATCCCGAGGGAGATCCAGGATGGTGAGCGACGAGTCGCATGCACACCTGATCAGACCCAAAAACTCATCAAGCTAGGCCACGACGTCCTGATCGAAACCGGCGCCGGAGAAGGCGCTGGAATTATCGATCAGGAATTTGTCGATGCCGGGGCTTCTATCATTAATAATACACTGGATTTGTGGCGTGATGCAGATTTAATCTGCAAGGTTCGTGCGCCACAGATGCATCAGGACATAGGCCAGGAAGAGTCCGCACTATTAACTGAAGGTAAGATATTGGTCAGTTTTCTGGCCCCCGCACAAAACCCGGAATTACTCGAAACCCTCGCGGCCAACAACGCTACAGCACTAGCAATGGAGGCTATTCCACGAATTTCAAGATCTCAGAAAATGGACGCACTGTCGTCCATGGCTAATATCACCGGATACCGCGCAGTAATTGAGGCCGGCCAGCATTTTGGCCGTTTTTTCACCGGCCAAATCACCGCAGCTGGCAAGGTTCCCCCCGCTAAAGTAATGGTCATTGGGGCCGGTGTTGCCGGTCTTGCCGCCGTTGGTACTGCGGTTAGCCTGGGCGCAATTGTACGAGCATTTGATACCAGACCCGAAGTCAAGGAACAGATTGAAAGTATGAGCGCCGAATTTCTTTTGCTCGAGTTTGACGAAGATGGAAGTGGTGAAGGAGGTTACGCCAAGGTAATGAGTGAAGAATTTATAGCCGCCGAAATGGCGTTATTCGCCGCCCAGGCGAAAGAGGTGGATATCATTATTACCACCGCGTTAATTCCTGGCAAACCTGCGCCAAAACTGATTACCCGGGAAATGGTCGAATCCATGCGGCGTGGAAGTGTGGTGATTGATCTGGCGGCGGAACAGGGCGGTAATTGCGAACTGACCGAACCCGAAAAAGTAGTGGTACACAACCAGGTAACGATTGTTGGTTATACCGATTTTCCAAGCCGTATGGCGGCCCAGGCCAGTCAATTATATTCAACCAACTTACGTCACCTGATATCAGAATTAACCCCGGAGAAAGACGGGCAACTGGTAGTGAACATGGAGGATGAGGTGATCCGTGGTGCTACCGTCGTCAAAGACGGGGAAATCACCTGGCCACCACCACCGGTAAAACTGTCTGCTACACCGAAGGCAAAGCCGAAACCGGCCGAGAAAACAGAAGACCCAAATCCGAAAAACAAGGGCTGGATCACGTTACTGGGAATGATCGCTGGAGGCCTCGCAATTCTCGCTGCGGGTTCGGTGGCACCCGCTTCATTTATGAATCACTTTATTGTATTTGTTCTCGCCTGTTTCGTCGGATGGCAGGTAGTATGGAATGTTACTCCCGCTCTGCACACTCCATTGATGAGTGTAACCAACGCGATCAGCGGCATAATTGTGATCGGTGCCCTGCTTCAGGTCGATTCCCCGGGATGGCTTGGAATTCTGTTGGCCGTTGCTGCGGTAACTCTCGCCTCAATTAATATTGCTGGCGGGTTTTTCGTTACCCGAAGAATGTTAAATATGTTTCAGCGATAACCAGAGAGAATAACTATGAATAATGGCATCATCATCGCTGCGTACATCCTGTCCAGTGTTCTGTTCATTTTAAGTCTGGGTGGATTAAGTCACCCTGAAACGTCTCGGCGTGGAAATTTGTACGGGATCACCGGTATGACCATTGCCATCGTGGCAACACTGTTTAGTGACCAAACCGGCAACTACGCGCTGATCATCATTCCCATGCTCGTCGGCGGCGCGATCGGTGTCTATCTGGCGGTCAAGGTAGAAATGACGGGAATGCCCGAGCTGGTTGCAATTCTGCACAGCTTTGTAGGCCTGGCTGCGGTACTGGTAGGATTTGCCACATTTGTCGACACTGGCAACAATCTGACCGGTGTTGAACATACTATCCATAACATTGAAATTTATCTGGGCATTTTAATAGGTGCAGTGACATTTACCGGTTCTGTTGTAGCATTTGGCAAGCTACGTGGCTCGATCAGTAGCAAGCCGTTGATGTTGCCAGGCCGACATTGGCTGAATCTTGGTATTCTGGTGTTGTGTATCTATCTCGGCAGTCACTTTATGGATTCCGGTTCAACCGCGACCGGGATAGTACCGTTGCTGATAATGACCCTGTTGGCGTTTGCCTTTGGGGTTCACATGGTCATGGCCATCGGTGGTGCAGATATGCCGGTAGTGATATCAATGCTCAACAGTTACTCCGGATGGGCGGCAGCGGCTACCGGATTTATGTTGTCCAATGACTTGCTGATCGTAGTGGGAGCATTGGTTGGTTCAAGCGGTGCGATATTATCCTATATCATGTGCCGAGCCATGAATCGCAAATTTGTCAGCGTCATCATGGGTGGATTTGGTACCACTGCTTCCGGAGGGGAATCCGGGGATCAGGAGCAGGGAGAGGTTATACCGATCTCTGCGGACGATTGTGCTGAATTATTGGGGGCCATTGACTCTTTGGTAATTGTACCCGGTTATGGAATGGCAGTTGCCCATGCCCAACATCCGGTATCGGAGTTGACACGCAGGCTCAGAGACCGGGGAGTTAATGTCAGATTTGCCATTCATCCGGTTGCCGGACGCATGCCCGGGCATATGAATGTATTGCTTGCCGAGGCCAAGCTGCCCTATGACATCGTACTGGAGATGGATGAAATCAACGAAGACTTTCCACAAACTGATGTCGTGATGGTCATCGGCGCCAATGACATCGTTAATCCTTCAGCCATAGATGAACCCGATAGCCCCATTGCAGGTATGCCTGTGTTGGAAGTTTGGAATGCCAAAACTGTTATCATAATGAAAAGAAGTATGGCGAGTGGTTATGCCGGGGTGGAAAATCCACTGTTCTTTAAAGAAAATTCGCGCATGCTATTTGGCGATGCTCGAGAAAGCGTCGATGCAATTATCGCTGGTTTGCACTAGTGCTCCGCTCTATCTACGCAAATTCTAGAGTTAAGTGAACTGAAAACTCAGATATTGTACTGACGAACAGATCAGTACCACAGGTAGCTATCTACCGATAACTACGAACCTGGTCACAAACTCTTGTCATAAAAAAACCGGCGCGAAGCCGGTTTTTTTAAATTACTTTTTAACCTGTAATCAACAGTTATCGGTACACGTGGGATTGCCGATATATACTCCATCCGAAGCCTCAATGCCACCAACAGTCCATGCGCCACGATTCATGGCGTGATAGACGGAACCGGCTTTTTCATCCTCAGAATAGTCCCGTGAAATCCCCAAAACCTGGCCGGGGTATATCAGATCAGGATCCTTGATCTGGTCAAGATTACTTTTATAAATCAACGGCCACATCTCAGCCATGTTATACACATCTTCTTCAGCAGAAATTCCCCAAAGATGCTCGCCTGATGCAACAGTCCAACTCGCCAGCATTTCTTCTGCCATAGGTTCCGCACTTGCAGCAGGTGCAGCTGCAACCGCAGCTGCGGGTTCCGCAGGCGTAACAGCAGGTTCTGCCGCTGAAGCTTCCTCTGTAGGTTTGGCTTTCGCACTAATGCAGCCCGTTGCCAGAGCCGCCGCCATCAGAATTGCAGAAATCTTCAAACCTGAAGTCAAATTGTCAGTTACTTTGGACATACCAGAGCGTCTCCAAATTTTTGTGGTTGATAAGAAACAACTAAACGAATAACCGCTAAAGCCGCTTAAGTAAGTGAATTTTAACGTTGCCCAGTGTCAATAGCAAGCTAAGAAATTCCACCCAGGCAGATATATTTCATTTCGAGATATTCATCAATTCCATGCTGTGACCCTTCGCGCCCAATGCCCGATTCCTTAATGCCGCCAAAAGGTGCAATTTCATTGGAGATAATACCGGTGTTGACGCCAACCATGCCATATTCCAGCGCTTCCGAAACCCGCCAGGTCCGGGCAAGATCCCGGGTGTAGAAGTAGGAAGCAAGGCCAAATTCGGTATCATTGGCCTGTTTGATTACATCCTCTTCTTCGCTAAAACGGAACAGCGGTGCCAGCGGGCCGAATGTTTCTTCTCTTGCTACTTTCATATCAGAGGATACGTTGGTCAGAATGGTTGGCTGAAAAAAAGAACCGCCGAGTTCATGACGCCGGCCACCTAATTTTATTTCTGCACCTTTTTCCAGTGCATCTGCAATATGATCTTCCATTTTTTCTACCGCTGCCATATCGATCAATGGACCCTGCACGATACCCTGTTCAATACCTGGCCCCACTTGCATACTGGCAACTGCATCGGCCAGTCTGGCGGCAAATTCATCATAAATACCATCCTGCACATAAATTCGATTGCTACAGACACAAGTCTGCCCGGCATTACGATACTTTGACATAACAGCACCTTCCACCGCCGCATCGATATCGGCATCGTCAAAGACAATAAATGGCGCATTACCGCCCAGCTCCAGTGCGACTTTGGTTACGGTATCCGCGCACTGCTTCATCAGCAATTTCCCAACATCTGTGGAACCGGTAAAACTCAAGTGCCTGACGATAGTGTTAGACGTCATCTCACCGCCAATTTCGCCGGATGATCCAGTGACAACGCTCATCACTCCCGCTGGCACACCAGCCCGCTCTGCGAGTTCGCAAAGTGCCAGTGCAGAAAGCGGCGTCATGGTAGCCGGTTTCACCACCACCGCACAGCCAGCTGCCAGTGCAGGGCCTACTTTGCGGGTAATCATCGCTGACGGAAAATTCCACGGCGTAATCGCAACGCACACGCCGACCGGCTGCTTGATAACGACAATTCGTTTGTCAGCTTGATGCTGGGGAATTGTTTCGCCATTGGCTCTCTTCGCCTCTTCAGCAAACCATTCGAGAAAAGATGCCGCATAGACAATTTCTCCGCGCGATTCCAGCAAAGGCTTTCCCTGTTCCAGGGTCATCAATTGTGCCAGATCCTCCTGATTTTCTATCATCAGATCAAACCATCTTCGCAAGATAACCGAGCGCTCCTTGGCCAGCATATTGCGCCACTTTACCTGCGCCAATTCTGCAGCTTCAATGGCTTCACGGGTTTCCACTGCCCCCATTCGCGGAATAGAAGCAATAACTTCTCCATTGGCAGGATTGGTGACCGCGATAGTGTCGCCGTTAGCGGCATCTCGCCATTGGCCATTGATATAACATTGTTGACGAAACAGGGCCGGATTGTTTAATTGCATGGATTTGTTCTCCAAAAAAATAGCGAAATAAATAAATGATTCAGGCCGTTACACATTTAGAGTAATATTTCCAGCTTGATCAATGAAACGGATGTCTGAGGATAATGGTATCGTCCCGTTCTGCCCCGGTTGAAATAATATCTATGGGCAATCCGGACAGCGCTGACATACGGTCAAGGTAAGCGCGGGCATTTGCTGGTAATTGGTCATATTGTCGCACCCCTTTCGTAGACTCCGACCATCCCGGCAACTCTTCATAAACAGGCATACAACGTGCCATGTCTTCAGCACCATAGGGTAGTGAGGTAATTTTTTTACCATCAAATTCATAAGCAGTACAGATTTTCACCGTTTCCAGCCCGTCCATCACATCCAGCTTGGTAACGCATAACGCACTCAACCCACAAACCTGGGCGCAGCGCCTGATCGCAACCATATCAAGCCAGCCACAACGACGAGGGCGCCCGGTAGTAGCACCAAATTCGTGCCCCCGCTCTCCCAGCCGTTTGCCAACCTCATCAAATAATTCAGTGGGAAACGGCCCTGAGCCAACCCGGGTGGTATAAGCCTTGACGATCCCCAACACATGATCAAGCTCCAGTGGGCCAATCCCAGTTCCCACTGCCGCCGCCGCCGCGGTAGTATTTGACGAGGTGACATAGGGATAGGTTCCGTGATCGATATCAAGCAACATTCCCTGAGCGCCTTCAAACATCACTGACTTTCCATGTTGTCGCAATGTATAGAGCCTTTCTGCAACATCACCGACAAGATCTTCCACCTGCTCACGCTGGGCAGCCGCCTGATCAAGACTCATCTGGTAGTCAACGGGTTTAGCGCCAAGGTAGTTTACAAGGACAAAATTATGATACTCCATCACCCCTTTAAGCTTGTCAGCAAACCGCGCAGGCTGTAGTAAATCACCAATCCGCAAACCACGACGGGCGACTTTATCTTCGTAACAGGGACCGATACCGCGCCCGGTTGTTCCGATGGCTTTTTTCCCCATGGCCGCTTCACGCGCAATATCAAGAGCAGTATGGTGAGGCAGAATCAACGGACAGGCAGGACTGATCATCAGGCGTTGGCGAACAGAGACACCTATCTGCTCCAGATCACCAATTTCCTTGAGCAACTGACCCACGCTTACTACCACGCCGTTCCCAATCAGGCACTCCACTCCATCGCGCATTGCACCTGAAGGCACAAGATGAAGGACGGTTTTCTGGCCGTTGATTACCAGCGTGTGGCCGGCATTGTGACCGCCCTGAAAACGCGCAACCGCATCGGCATTTTCGGTCAGCAAGTCAACGATCTTGCCCTTGCCTTCATCACCCCATTGGGTACCCAGTAATACGACGTTGTTTGACATCAGTTAGTAAATTTAATCACTGCGATTGCAGTTTCAAAGGACGAATACAGATAATTTGTTTAACGCACAAAATAAAGCAACACCAGGCCGGCGATCATACTACCAAGGCCGAAAGACCGCAGTTTCTGCTCGGGAAGCTCTATCATGTTACGCATAAATTGTTTAAACCCGGCAGGATTGACGAAGGGGATAATCCCCTCAAGGACCAAATATAACGCAAATGCTGCCAGCAGGTCACTCCAGTTCATCATCTATTTACCGGTCTCTAGTGTAGTGAATTCAATAGATCGTATGGTTCAGCGAGTCGATAAACGGCCATCTACGGCGTTGCATTTCTTGTTAAGGGAACAACCATTCACTGCGAACTGCGCCTGAACCGGCCGCACCTTGTCCTGAATCATTTGCGGGGGCTCTGATGCATACAATCTATTGAATACACTGCACTGGCCCTGGTGTGTTTGATCGACTATTGGAACGTAGCAAGGCCGCCTCAAGAGGCGGCCGCAAAGTCTGCTAATTCACTAAATCAGATTCAGTTCGTCAACTCCGGTGTCGTGGCATTGGCACCCGGTTGCTTGAAAAACCTGAAGAAATCAGAACTCGGATCGATCACCATAAGGTCATTCTTGTTGCTAAAAGTGCTTCGATAAGCATTCATACTGCGATAAAAGTTATAAAACTCGCGATCCTGACCGAAAGCTTTGGCATAGGTATTGGTAGCAATGGCGTCGCCCTCACCACGTAATACCTCGGCATCACGACTGGCGTTGGCCAGCATGATCTCACGTTCTCGATCCGCGCCAGCGCGAATTTTTTCCGCTTGTTCCTCACCCTGGGCGCGCAACTCTTTTGCTACCCGTTGCCGTTCTGCCTGCATACGATCATAGACCCGCTCACTGATCGCAGGATCCAGGTCTACCCGCTTCAATCGCACATCGATTATCTTGATTCCCAGGGCCCGCGCTTCCTCATCCATGGCCTTACGTACGGTTTCCATAATCAAAGCACGATCACCAGATATCACTTCCTGCACATCTCTTTTACCAAATTCCTGGCGCAGGCTGTCGTTAACTCTTTGTGACAATCTTGACTGAGCCTGACTGATCCGACCTTGCAGACGGGTGTAATACTGATGCACGTCTTCAATTTTCCATTTTACAAAGGAATCCACCACCAGGTTTTTCTTCTCACGGGTCAGATATAACTCAGGATCGGCGTCCATGGTTTGCACCCGGGCATCAAAAAACTTGACATTATTGACAAACGGCAACTTCCAGTTAAGGCCCGGATTAATATCAGAATCAACGATTTCACCAAATTTGAATTTGATTGCTTTTTCCCGTTCGTCTACGTAATAGGCAAAAGAAAATCCGACCGCCAGAATGATGCCAACGATAATCAGGATAAATGAGCTTTTTGATTTCATGTCTTAGTTCCTCGCTGCACGGTCAACATTGCGACTGGATGATCTTGATCCCTGATTGGTCAACTGGGTAGTAGTGGAGCTACCGGACCCGCCATAGGCGGAATTTCCATCGCCAGATAAACTTGCCCCGCTCCTGTTGATCATCTGGTCAAGAGGCAGATACATCAGGCTGTTTCCATCGGGTTGATCGATTACAATTTTGCTGGATCGACTCAGCACTTCTTCCATGGATTCCAGATAGATACGATCACGAGTAATGTCTGGTGCTTTTAAGTACTCATCCAGCACCTGTTTAAAGCGGGAAGTCTCACCGTCGGCTTTGGCGACAACTGAAGCTTTATAGGCTTCCGCCTCCTGCAAGATACGGGCTGAAAAACCTCGCGCCCGTGGAATAATATCGTTGGCATAAGCCTGGGAGAGGCTCTTCAGTCTTACCTCGTCCTCACGGGCCTTGACTACATCGTCAAATGCATCTTTTACCTGCTCCGGCGGTTGCGCGTTCTGCATTTCTACTGAGCGGATATTGATGCCGGTTTCGTATCGATCAAGAATCTCCTGCACCAGGCTCTTTGCTTCTGCGGCCAGTTGGGCCCGGCCGTCGGTAATAGCAAAGTCCATGGTATTGCCTCCTACGATTTCGCGTACCGCGCTTTCCGTTGCGCCCCGGACAACAACTTCTGCTATATCCCGCGGGTTATACTCACTTACGTTGAATAATAAATCGCGTGGATCCTTGACGTCGTACTGAACCGCAAAGTGCACATCAATAATATTTTCATCCTGGGTCAGCATCAGCGCCTCCCGGGGTACCGATTGGACCGCACGACCACCCTGTCGGTAGCCCACTTCAACGGTATTGACGTTTTGCGTATTGACAATTTCTACCGATTCAATGGGCGTCGGCAAATGCCATCTAAGGCCGGCTTCCTTGGTTTGAGAATAGGCGCCAAACTGTAGTTCAATTGCCTGTTCACCCTGGTCAACAGTATAAAATCCACTAAACACCCAAACCCCGACGCCTACCAGCGCCAGCAATCCAATCATTGCCATGCTTGGCCCCTGACTGCCGCGATCACCACCGCTTGAGCCGCCGCCGCCGCCGCGCCCACCAAAGATGGAGTCGATACGGCTTTTTGCATTCCGAAAAATTTCGTCGATAT
>CAYOGN010000252.1:0-4590 GCA_964403545.1 uncultured Gammaproteobacteria bacterium | reverse complement strand
CATATAAACCGATAACATGGCCTGAGGCCAGATACCGGAGAACAACATAAACAGCCAGCCAAGTAACGATAGCGCAGCCACCCGAAACCCGCCAACCTGCCAGGCTAACAGAGTAACAATCAGGATAAACGATGGCCAGGGTATCGCGGTTATCCCGAAATACAATAATCCGCCAGTGGCCAGAGCGGCCATTGCTGATTGCCAGCTACGACGGACAAACAACCAGCCGGTAATGACACTGACAGCAATTGCATAGCCCCAGACCATAATCGGGGTCAGGGAAAATCCCCAGGAGAAAGGCGCAATAACCCTGGCAAAGCCAATTTTGATGGGCAGCAGATAGTAAAAAAGTATGAATTTTTTGATCGCATCGGTAACATGCGAATAATTGGCGGTTATATATGTTAGTGCATCGTTGATAGGTGCGGCGGGATACACGATCCACGATTCCGGGAAGATTCTCAATGCCGGAATAAATAATGCGAGTACGGTAAATACTGCCATCAGACCACCTGCGGTGAACCATGGCCTTAAACGCTCCTTGCGGGCCATATGCCGCCGCTCTACAGCCCTGGTCCGGTCGGTAAATCCCCAGCTGATTCGGTCCAGCATCATGGCGATTAATGCGATAACAATTCCCGCCAGCAGACTTTGCCCAAACTGGGCTTTTCGCATGGAACTGAGTACTTCCCAGCCGATATCGGCAGAGCCCCCGATAATTGCAGCAATAATCACCATACTCAAGGCAGCCATGGTGGTTTGATTGACGCCGATCATAATATTTGGCAATGCGCTTGGTACCTGTACCCACCAGAATAATTGTCGCCTGGTAGCACCAGACATCAAACCAGACTCAAGGACATCACTCGGCACCCTTTGCAAACCCAGAATCATATTGCGCACCATGGGTGGGCAGGCATAAATTGCACTTGCCACTACACCGACCACCGGACCGAAACCGAACAGTAGCAATATAGGAATCAAATAGGCAAATGTTGGCACGGTTTGCATCAAATCCAGGGCAGGCTGAACAACGCTGTTAATGCGCTCCGATTTGTGCGCCCCCAGAGCGAGAATAAAACCGATTCCGATGGCCAACGGGATGGAAATAAATACGATTCCCAGGGTATTCATACTTGGCTCCCAATGGCCCGTCACCACCATGTAAAAGAGCGAAAGGCCGCTAAACAAAGACAATCTCCAGCCGGAGACCACATGGGCAAGAACGCAGAAGGCGGATATGGTTGCGGGCCAGGGCAACCACTGGAGTAATCCCTGGGATGCGACCATTGGCCACGATAACAACCAGTTAATGGAACGGAACAACCACTTGAATGATTTGATAAACCAGTCCATAAAACTGTTGATCCAGTCCGCCACAGGAACAACCAGCTCTGCGGGCAAATCATTCAACCAGGCAATTTGATCTCGTAATACCAGGGTGATCGCGGTAATGAAAAATACAATAATCCACGGCACAAGTCCCTGATATGTACCTTTCGCTGAATTGGTGCCCATATCCGTGCTTTAATCTTGATCCGGCGTAGCCGCCAGTGCACCAACCACTAACTGCGGGGTAACGACACCTACGTCGACGCCCTCCCGTTGCACAACCACCCCATTCGGATGATTATTAAATATCGGCATAATTTGTTCGAGGGTAGCGGAGGCATCGATACGTTCACTGATTCCATCCGTTTTGATGCTGGTATTGGCGATCTCACCGGCGGTAATAATTCTTACCCGGGGTACGTCTTTGGTAAACTCTGCGACATAGTCATCTTCCGGATGCAATACCAGCTGGGCCGGTGTGCCAATTTGAATCACAGCGCCATCTTTCATGATTGCAATGCGGTCAGCCAACCTGAGTGCCTCTAGAAAATCATGGGTGATAAAGACGATGGTTTTATGCAACATTTTTTGCAGGCGTAAAAATTCATCCTGCATCTGGCGACGAATCAACGGATCCAGCGCACTGAACGGTTCGTCGAGAAACCATATTTCCGGTTCTACCGCAAGGCTTCGAGCAATACCGACACGTTGTTGCTGGCCGCCGGAAAGTTGCCTCGGAAAACTGTCTTCTCTGCCTTCGAGACCAACCAGATGAATCACTTCCATTGCTCTCGCTTCGCGTTTTTTTAAATCGATCCCCTGTACTTTGAGTGGGAAACAAATGTTTTCGAGAACTGTCAGATGAGGCAGCAGACCAAAATTCTGGAATACCATGCCCATTTTATGGCGACGAAACTGAATCAGTTCATCATCATTCAGCTTTAACAAATCCTGGCCATCCATCAGCACTTCACCGGCAGTGGGCTCTACGAGGCGAGATATACAGCGTACCATGGTGGATTTTCCCGAACCGGATAGCCCCATAATGATGAATATTTCTCCCGCATAAACATCAAAACTTACATCACAGGCGGCACCGATATAACCACCATCTTTCAGCCTTTGTCGGAGATTCTGTGGATTTTCAACACTACCGATTTTATTGGTGAAAAACCGAGAAGGATCTTCGCCGTATACCTTCCATACATTTCGACAGGAGATTTTAATCTCACTATTAGATCTATCCGGTGAATTCACGATCTCTTACCTCTCGTCCGGGTTAATTTTTGATTGCAGAACCATGCATGTGACCGCGACTTTGCTGCCATCCTGGCCATATAACGGTGACGTCGAAGACGTCACCGATTCACATTTAAAACATCTGCGAGTAAAACCTCTGCGAGATTTCACTACATCGCTGCGTCAACCCATGGCTTCCAGATAGCTTCATTGGCGTCGATCCAGGCAGAAACCACGTCCTCCAGTTTCTTGCCGTCCTGGTCGATGGCATTCATCATCGGAATCTGGTCTTCATTTCTCAGGGTATAGGCTGAAAGCACCTTGTGCGCAGCCGGCCATTTATCCGCCAGTCCTTTCCACGCCAGTTTTTTGATGTAGCCACGCTCCCAGTCGCAGTCCCAGACAGCATCGGGATTAACACCCACCGCTGCATCATCCTGACAACCAGCTTCATAAGGAGGCAAGCTGATATTGGTTAAATCGACTACAGCAAAAACCCAGTGAGGTGCCCAGAACATCACCAGCAAAGGCTCGTTACGTGCTTCGGCGCCCTGAATCTCTGCAATCAATGCGCCTTCGCTACCGGCGGGTACCGATACGTAATCAAGGCCAAAACCCTTAATGCGATCAACATTGGTTGTGCCCCAATCTGCCGGATAATCAACCAGACGACCCTTGGGGAATGTTTCGGCATTGGCGAACGCTTCAACACAACCATTTAATGCACTGTAGTCGGGAAGCCCCGGACATTTTTCCTTTGCAGCACTGTTGAAAAACCAGGACTCTACCGGCTCCAGGCCAAGATCTCCAATTTCTTCAACATTTCCAGATGCCAGTGCTTTATCGTAGTGCTCACCAATATTGGAGCTCCAGATTTCCATGGTCGCAGAAATTGTATTGTCCTCCATAGCCTGCATTTGTGGGTAATAACCTGCGGTAACATACTCTATGTTATAGCCCATTCGTTTCAGGATTTCGCCGGCAACGTGGGTTGAAATATGCTGACCAGTCCACTCATTGATGGCCAATTTAATGGGGTCGCTAGACTCTGGTACCGCCGCCTGGGCACTGGCCGTGCATCCGAACGCTGCCACGGCTACGGCGGCAATATAGGATTTTAACTTCATCTGATTTCCTCCAAAGGAATATAATTTTGATATAGCTAATTGATTTTTAACAACTTAAATCAATCAAGACTGGTCAGTATAGCAAATGAGACAAAGGATTGTGAACTACTTACGAAGACTGATTTTTACCGATGTCGTAATGAAGATAAACGAGCAGCAATTCGCAAACGGAACTCCCTTACTCTGACCCTGCCCGGAAACCCGATTCAACTGTTGAACGCGGAAAAACAGTCGAAGGAACTACTTCCGATAAAGCAAGCATTGGCATGATTAAAGGAAAATTTAGTTGGCAACTCCAGCGCCTGTCGGCATCGCGTAATCCGGTATCCCTTTGAAATGAACAGGTAAAAATTCAGCGTAGTTCTCCTGAACAATTTGCCAATCACCATCGGACTCTTTTTGCCAATATTGTCTCACTTTGAATTTTTCCACTGAGTCTTCATAGACGGAACTATGCTGAAATGAAACTACCAGCAAATCATCTTCTTCCGGGTATTGAAATATACTGAGATCTGCCAGTTCACTATTGACAAATTTTTCGCTGCTATCTTCCTGTTTCTTGACCTGATTCCATTCAATTTTTTTTCCGCCACCAGCAAGAAAATCTTCGGAGTAATGTTTTAAATAACTCTCTGCTTCACGTCGATTCAGATCAAAATTCCAGTGATTGATAAACGTCATTATCTCGAACTCTTTCTGGCTACGATCATGTGTTGATATAGTGTTTAGCTCATTGACAATAATTACCGGTGTTGTTTCGACATCCAGATTTTTCATCAGGGTCGCAATATTATTGTTTGGCAGGGCAAGGCAACCCTCGCTGGCAAAAGGTTCCCTGCTGTAGGTGTCTGTTGGCACTCCATGTAGCCAGATGCCGTACCCGGTGCGGCCT
>CAYOGN010000251.1:0-14498 GCA_964403545.1 uncultured Gammaproteobacteria bacterium | reverse complement strand
ACAAAAAGCCCCTCGAACACGGCGGGTTTATCTGCGATCAGTCGACGTGATCGGTAGAAACCCAGGCAGCAATATGGTCGGGCAGTTGCTCATCGTGAATGTATTGCTCTGACACCACACGACCTCGCACCGACAGGTCCTGTTTCTCCTGGTTTATTGTACGGCCTTCATGAACCAGGCGATAAGCACAGGTGAAAGGCATCAATTTCAGGGTTTCCAGATTATCCTGACCGAGGACGATACATCGCGGGTTGATCTGATCACGGTTCCGGTAGTCGCTGCAACGACAGCTATCAGCGATCAAGTAGCTGCAAGTGACATTGGTATAGTGGATTTCACCGGTGTCTTCATCTTCCAGTTTAACCAGGCAGCAACGCCCACAACCATCGCACAAAGCCTCCCACTCGCTATGGTTCAATCTCAACAATGGGCTGTCCATGAATTTAGCGCCCTCGCAAACTAAATTTATGCCGCCAGATTAAACGCGGCGTTTAACAATTCCTTCGTGTAATTATTCTGTGGATTCGAAAATATCGATTCGGCAACACCCTGCTCCACCACATCGCCGGATTTCATCACCAGCAACTGATCGGCAATGGCGCGCACCACACTCAAGTCGTGAGAAATGAACACGTAAGATAAATTGTGCATCCGCTGAATTTTGTTCAGCAACTCAAGCACCTGAACCTGCACCGTACGATCCAGCGATGATGTTGGCTCATCAAGAAATAGTACTTTTGGTTCCAGAATCAATGCCCGCGCGATGGCAATGCGCTGGCGTTGACCGCCGGAGAGTTCGTGAGGATAGCGAAAGCGAATGTCCGGATCGATTTCCACTTCTTGCAGAATCGCCACCACCTTTTTATCACGCTCCTGTTCGTCTGGCATTAAACCATGGGCATCAAGCCCCTCGCTCACAATATCGGTTACAGACATTCGCGGCGACAATGAACCGTAAGGATCCTGGAATACCATCTGCATCTCACGTCGCATGGCCTTGAGCGCATTGCCTTCAAAGGAATTTATATCCTGTCCCTCGAAGGTGATTTGACCCTGAGACCGAATTAATCGCAATAATGCCAGCGCGAGGGTGGTTTTACCCGATCCCGACTCGCCAACGATGCCCAGGGTATGTCCGGGTTTGAGTGATAAAGAAGCATCGTTGACTGCCTTGACATAGCCCGCGACACGCTTGAGGATGCCGCGCTTGATCGGAAACCAGACCCTGAGATTTTTCACCTCAATGATGGTTTCGGTAGTTACTTGCGGGGTTTCACGTTGTTTCGGCTCGGCAGACAACAAGGTGCGGGTATAGTTTTCCTCTGGCGCGGTAAAAATTTGCCTGGTGGCTCCCCGTTCTACGATCCTGCCTTCGCGCATCACCAGCACCCGATCCGCCACCTTGCGTACCATATTAAGATCATGGGTAATGAGTAATATTCCCAGATCGTTAGATTTTTGCAGGTCTTTCAACAGCCGCAAGATTTTTGCCTGCACGGTGACATCCAGTGCGGTGGTCGGCTCATCTGCCAGTAAAACCTCCGGCTTGTTGGCCAGCGCCATTGCGATCATTACCCGTTGACGCTGGCCACCGGATAGCTGATGGGGATACGCACCAAGGCGCGTCTCCGGGTCGTGTATACCAACCTGCTCCAGTAGCTCTATTATTTTGCCGTGCGCTGTATCACCGCTGATGCCTTGATGAAGGGCCAGGGATTCGGCAATCTGTTTTTCAATGACGTGAAGGGGATTAAGCGCAGTCATCGGCTCCTGAAATATCATCGAAATGTCGTTACCACGAACGCGTTGCAACGTCTGCTCATCGGCATTAACCAATTCAGTATTCTGGTAACGGACAGATCCCGAGGGGTGAAATGCCTGTGGATAAGGTAACAATTGCAGTATCGACAGTGCGGTCAGGGATTTTCCTGATCCTGATTCACCAACCAGGGCCAGGGTCTCACCTGCATACAATTCAAAACCAACACCCTTGACAACATGGGAGATTATCTCCTGCTGTTTTGTCCGCCTGCGGAAACTGACCGCCAGATCATCCACCACCAGTACCGGCAGCCCCGAATCCGGCCGCTCTGATTCCAGTTGATCCTGAACCTTTTGTCCCGGTATCTGTTGTTGTCGGACAATACTCATTTGAACACCTTTCTCGGGTCAAATGCATCCCGCACGGCTTCGCCAATAAATACCAGCAATGACAGCATAATTCCGATAACAACAAACCCGGAAATTCCAAGCCAGGGCGCCTGCAAATTATTCTTGCCCTGGTTAAGCAATTCCCCAAGCGACGGCGAACCCGCCGGCAGTCCAAAGCCAAGAAAATCGAGACCGGTAAGGGTGGTCACCGAGCCACTCAGTATAAAGGGCATAAAAGTCAGGGTCGCGACCATGGCATTGGGTAGTATATGGCGATACATGATCATCCCGTCACTGACACCGAGGGCTCTGGCGGCCCGAATATACTCGAAGTTTCTCGCCCGCAGGAATTCAGCGCGCACCACGGCAACCAGGCCTGTCCAGGAGAACAGCAGCATAAGCGCCAACAGGCTGTAAAAACCGGGCTGTATGACCGCTGCCATAATAATCAAAAGATACAGTACTGGCAGCCCTTCCCAGATTTCAATAAATCGCTGCATCAGGAGGTCTGTAAGGCCACCAAAATAGCCCTGCACTGCGCCAGCTGCAATACCAATGACAGAGCTCAACAGGGTTAAAATTAATCCGAACAGAATCGATATACGAAAGCCATACAGCACCCGCGCCAGCACATCCCTTGCCTGATCATCCGTGCCGAGCCAGTGTCTCTTCGAGGGTGGTGCAGGAGCCGGGACTTCCAGCTCATAGTCTATGGTGTCGTATGAATAGGGAACCGGAGGCCAGAGTATCCAGCCTTTTTCATTGATTAAATCCCGAACATAGGGATCTCGATAATCCGCTTCCAATTCGAATTCTCCACCAAATTCAGTTTCCGCATAAGTCACCAGAATCGGGTGATAGAATGCGCCGTTGAAGCGCACCAATACCGGCTTGTCATTGGCAACAAATTCTGAAAACAGGGTGATGATAAACAGTGCGATGAAAATCCATAACGACCAGTACCCACGGCGATTGGCTTTAAAGCTTTGCCATCGACGACGCTCCAGTGGTGAAAGTTTGATCCCGAAAAAAGACCTGTCCGACCCCTGAATCTGACCTTGCTGTTGCATTGTTTTCAGGCTTGTCTTGATTCAAAATCAATCCGTGGATCGATTAATGTGTACATCACGTCACGAACAATCTGCATCAACATACCCACCAGAGTAAAGATAAACAGGATCGCGAACATCACCGGGTAATCCCGATTGATCGCGGCCTCGTAACCAAGCAGACCCAAACCATCAAGCGAAAAAATTACCTCGATCAGCAATGCGCCAGTAAACAGGATTCCAATAAACATCGCGGGAAATCCGGCGATGACTATCAGCATCGCATTTCTGAATACGTGGCCATATAAAACCTGATTTTCCGATAGCCCCTTGGCACGAGCCGTCTGTACATACTGCAACTTTATCTGATCGAGAAAAGAATTCTTGGTTAACATCGTGAGACCGGCAAACCCCCCGATCACCATAGACAGTACAGGTAATGTTATATGCCAGAAATAATCCAGAATCTGCTGCCACCACGGCAGTGTGTCCCAGCCTTCGGAAGTCAGCCCGCGCAATGGAAAGACATCGAAATATCGGCCACCGGAAAACAACACGATCAACAAAATCGAGAACAGAAAACTCGGAATTGCATAACCCGCCACGATGATGCTACTGGTCCAGGCATCAAACCGGGAATCGTCATGAACAGCTTTACGAATGCCCAGGGGGATGGAAATCAGATAGACAATAACCGTTGTCCACAATCCCAGGGATATAGATACCGGCATTTTTTCGATCACAAGATCAATCACGCGCTTATTGCTGAAATAACTTTCGCCAAAATCAAAGCGGGCATAGTCACCCATCATTTTGAGAAATCGCTGATGTGCTGGCTTGTCAAAGCCATATTGCTTCTCTATTTTCGCAATGATCTCCGGTCGCAGTCCCTGGGCACCGCGATATTTACTGACGCCTTTGCTGCCCTGGGACAGGTTGTCCCCTCCTGCACCACCCTGAATATCGGAGCCGGTTCCGGAGAATCGGCTGATAGCATCGACACCGTGGCCCTGCCATTCGGCGATGGCCTGCTCCACCGGGCCGCCCGGAGCAAACTGGATAATGGCAAAATTGATGGTCATGATCCCAATCAGGGTAGGGATCACCAGCAACAACCGACGAATGATATAAGCCAGCATGTTTTATTTTTGGTGCATTATCAAATTGACAATTACGCTGAATAGATCATTGTCATGTTGATAGAGCACTGAAATTCGCTACCAATCAACATTCCGGTCACCGATTCAGTTTCGCGTTTTTGTCGTTGTCGATCCACCAGGTACCAGGAAACCCGATGGAGTACACCGGCCGCCGCTCGGGATGACCAAAGCGGTTCCAGTACGCTATCCAGGCCTCATCATTATAGTAGGATGGCACCACATAATGATTCCATAGCAGGACACGATCCAGGGCTCTGGTAGTGGTTTGCAACGTCTCCAGGTCTTTCGCAATCACAATTTGTTCAATCAATGCGTCAACCACGGGGTTCTTGATGCCACCGGAATTACCGCCACGAACGTCGGCTGATTCGGAACCAAAAAAACTTCTCAATTCAGTGCCCGGCGGCGGAAAAAAGTTTAGTCCTCCTACCCACAAGTCAAAGTCGGAATCATGAATGCGAACCCGCCACTGAGAAGTATCAACCAGCCGGATACTGGCATCAATACCGGATTTCTTTAATTTTTCTACGTATGGCAAAGCCAGCCGCTGAGACTCTGGAAATGCCGTCATCAGCTCCAACTGAAACTGTTCTCCACTACTGGCAGACACCAGCTTGCCCTTTTTGAGCACCCAGCCTGCTTCCTTGAACAGGGTCAGTGCAAGTCTTCTGGATTTCCGGTCACGCCCACTGCCATCAGTTGTTGGCGGCGTAAAAGCTTTGTCCAGCGTACCATCCGGCAGTTGCGCTGCGAACGGTTGCAATATGGCTTGCTCGGATTCACTGGGGGCATTCCTGGCACCATAATCGGAGTTCGGAAAGTAGCTGTTTATCCGCTTGTATTGTCCGAATAACAGGGTACGCTGGATCGCTTCAAAATCATATAACGTCATGATTGCCTGACGTACTCTGATGTCCTCAAATTTTTCCCTTTTAAGATTAAAGAAGTAGCCACCCATACCCCGAGGCCGTTTGCTTGGCACCTCCTCCTTGATCATATCACCGGTTCCGATCTCCTTGATGTCATATTCGGTCACCCAGCGTTTTGCACTGTTTTCCTGGCGAAAATCGATTTCACCCGCCTTGAACGCTTCAAACTCTACGGTCAAGTCGCGATAATACTCATAGCGTACTTCGTTAATATTATTAGAACCACGATTTATCGGCAGATCCCTGCCCCAATAATTCTCAACTCTTTCATAGGTAATTGAGCGACCGGGATCAATCTTTTTGATTCGGTATGGGCCGCTGGTAAGGGGTGGCTCAAGGGTTGAAGCAGTCACATCCTTATTTTTCCAGAAGTGCAACGGTAGTGGTGACAGGCCAGCCACAATGGTGATTGGTTTCATACTGCCGGTGCTGGCAAAGGTAAACTTCAGTTTTTTGTCATTCAGCGCCTCCGCTACCAGCACATCTTCAAAAAAAGACTGGTAAAACGGTCTCCCGTGTTGCTTGATGGTATCCAGTGCGTGGACAAAATCTGCCGCGATGATGGGTTTTCCGTCATGATAAACCGCTTCCTCCCGAAGGGTAAATATCGCCCAGCTTTTATCATCAGGATACTCAACAGACTCGGCGATCAGGCCATATAAACCATCGATTTCATCACCGGAGCCGGTCATTAAATCATCGTAGACCATGCCGATGCTGCTGGGCCACTCCCCTTTTTGCACATAAAAATTGAGCGTATCAAAGGAACCGAATGCACTCAGAACAATTTTCCCACCTTTAGGTGCTTCGGGATTAACGTAGGGAAAATGCTCCAGATCATTGGCATATAATGGCTCGCCAAATTCCGCTATGGCCCATTTTTTGTTAATGCCATCCTGAGCCTGCACTGTGATCGGGCATAGTACAGCGATGCTGAGCAATGCCGTAATCACCCTGTTGCTCAGGCCAGGTGTCAGTTGACGGGAAATTCTTTTGTTCATCGTATTTTTTCAGTCACAGTATCTTTTAATAAATGGTAATCCGGATTATGCCGTGGTCAAACCGCTTTGACGACCCTCCGGGTGAATCTCTCGGAGGGAAGCTCTCGGGGTGAAGCCTTCACGGTAAATCTCAAGGCAAGGCAATGCGGGTGCTCTGTCAACGTGAACATCATAGACCCAACAGATACGATATGATGCACCACGATGAACATTCCTGATTTTCAATCCTCCGGGTTTTCTGATCGCCTGCTTGCCTGGTTTGACACCCATGGCCGCAAAACGTTGCCCTGGCAGCAAGATAAGGACCCCTACCGGGTCTGGATCGCGGAAATAATGTTACAACAAACCCGGGTCAGCGCAGTGATCCCTTACTTTACACGGTTTCTGAATCGCTTTCCCACCATTCAATCGTTGGCAGAATCGACTTTGGACGATGTAATGCACCATTGGTCCGGACTCGGGTACTATGCTCGTGCACGCAACCTCCACAAATCCGCAATTTTGATCATGTCGCGGCACAATGGAACATTCCCCGATGCCCTGGAACAGGTAGTAGCATTACCGGGCATAGGCCGCTCCACCGCCGGCGCGATCCTGGCATTTTGCTTCCACCAACGGCAACCGATTCTGGATGGAAATGTTAAAAGGGTTCTTACTCGTGTATTCGGTATACCGGGTTATCCCGGAGCCGGTGAGACCCAATCCAGGCTATGGCAATTAGCTGACCAACTGACCCCCGAAAAAGCAGTCGATCAGTATACCCAGGCCATCATGGATCTTGGCGCAACACTATGCAGCCGCAGCAATCCCCTTTGTGATCAATGCCCGCTGGTCCAGGGTTGCGTAGCTTCCAGTGGCGGTAACCCCACAGAATATCCTCACCCCAAACCGAAAAAGCAGCGGCCAGAACGTTACGTTACCATGTTGCTGCTGCAGGACATTCAGGGACAGGTGCTGCTCATCAGACGCCCCGCCAGCGGAATCTGGGGTGGGCTCTGGTCATTTCCGGAACTATCGGACAATGCCAGCATAAACCAGTATGTGCAGAACCAACTTGGACTGACCCCGGGAAAGCCACGGAAGATGTCACCATTACGTCATGGTTTTACCCATTTCGATCTCGTCATCCAGCCACAAAAGGTCCCGGTCGAGGCCAGTAGTGACATGATCATGGACGCGGAGCAATATCTTTGGTACAACCCGTGTATTCCACAATCCATTGGATTACCGGCTGCAGTCAGCCAGTTACTCAATGCACTATCAAAGTGATAACCCTGAGCGCGCCCCTGTTTGAGATCTTCCTATGACAAAAATGATCCATTGCATAAAGTTGGACCGCGAGGCTGAGAGCCTCGAATTTCAACCCTGGCCAGGTGAGTTGGGTATGAGGATTCTGCAGAACGTCTCCAAAGACGCATGGCAGGACTGGTTACGCCAGCAAACCATCCTGATTAACGAAAACAAACTCAACCCTCTGGACCAGGATCACAAGAAGTATCTTGCTACCCAGATGGAAGCCTATTTCTTCGGCGATGGCATTGTCATGCCTGCAGAATGGCAAGCGGTCAAGGACTGATCATCATCTAATCACAAACTCAACCAACTTTTACAAACCGGCGAGCGTCCAATCCAGGTAATTTTTTCTCGTTGAAAGAAAACTAACAGGATGAAACCCAAGGCCGCATCTTATTACAAGCAAAATCGCCTCAAGCAATTACGCGCATTCTGTTTTGCCGCCAAATCCGGCAGTATTTCACGGGCCGCCGAACAATTGTATTTGAGCCAGCCTTCGGTGTCGCTTCAGATTCAGGCACTGGAGCGAGAGCTCAACACAATGTTATTTGAACGCCGTGGCCCAAAAATCCGTTTGACCCCGGATGGCCAGGCACTGCTGGAAATCGCTCTGCCCATGGTAGAAAGCATGGATTCTCTTCGCGACACCTTTGCCGAACGCTGCGGCGACCTCAACAGCGGTTATCTCAATATTGCGGCGGGAGAGTCAACAATTCTTTATATCTTGCCCAAATACCTCAAGCGGTTTTCCGACAAATACCCGGGGGTCCGCATTCGACTACATAATGTGACTGGCGCCGATGGTATGGCCATGCTGCGAGCGGATGAAGCGGATTTCGCTGTAGGGTCGATGCTGGAAATGCCTGACGACTTAAGCTATTCCCCGGTTTTCAATTTTCAGCCCACCCTTATCATGCCCCTTGACCACCCTCTGGCGGGCCAGACCGAAATCACTCTTGAGCAGATCGCGAGCTATGATTTAATTCTTCCGCCACGTTATCTGAGCACCTGGGGCCTGGTAAAATCCGTTTTCCAGCAACACAATATCCCCCATAAGGTGACCCTCGAAGCTGGAGGTTGGGCGGTTATCAAGAAATACGTGGAAATGGGTCTCGGCATCTCCATTGTCACCAATATCTGCCTCGAAGAAGGAGACAAACTCGCCACCATCCCGGTTCACCAGTATTTCCCTGCGCGTAGCTACGGTATTGTCATACGGCGTGGCAAATTTATCCCGGCACAATCCAAGCGTTTTATTGAAATGCTGGCACCCGATTTTTTTCATCGACCCAGGGAGCCAACGATCAGTCCCTGACACGAATCAGGATTTCTGCTCTATAAACGATATAATTCGCCAATGAAGAAATTACTGCTCACCATATTGTTACTGAGCCCGATGCTATCGGCGGTTGCAGTGGCCCAGGGCTCCCCCATTGCCAATGGAATTTCAGCCAAGGCGAAACATGGTGTACCTGTACCGGGTAATTTTTCGTTCAGTGCCATTCCAGTGTGTTATGACTTTGGCTGTGCAACAATGGCAACCGTAAACCTGCCACTACTGGAATGGCAATCTGTTGCAGGATGGTTTACGCCCGCAGCAAAAAACCCCGAACAGGAGCGCGAGCAAATCAAGAAGGCCGTCGGCTGGCTGGAAGTTCTGATTGGACGACACACGCCAACCAGTATTGATCTGGAATTTGACCGAACCCATAATCTTGACCAGCGTGAAACAGGCCAGCTTGATTGTATCGACGAATCAGTGAATACCACTGCCTATATGAAATTATTCGAAGCCAACGGATTTTTTCGCCATCATGTTGTGATTGAAGAAGCCTATCGTAGATCCTTGTTTGACCAGCACTGGGCCGGACAAATTCGGGAGATTGAAACCGGCACTCGATACGTGGTCGACTCATGGTTTCAACCCAACGGTTATCTGCCTGTGATCCAGGACAGCGAATCGTGGGAGGCCATTACCGTATTAAGCGCAGTGGTTGACAATTCTCCCGATACAGATGGCGAGAAAGTCAAGCGATCATTCTGGCACCGCCTGTTACGAGGCGAGTGATCATTTACCAATAAACACGGAGGGGGGGTTCGTTGGATAGAGTCATTGTTGGGATGTCCGGTGGTGTAGATTCTTCGGTTGCAGCCGCCAGGCTAATAGAGCAGGGTCACCATGTAACCGGCCTGTTCATGAAAAACTGGGAAGAAGACGATACCGAGGATTATTGTTCGGCTGCTACGGATCTGGCCGATGCAGAGGAAGTATGTAAAATTCTTGATATTAAATTGCGCACAGTAAACTTTTCCCACGAATACTGGAATCATGTATTTCAGTTATTCTTGAGTGAATATCGGGCGGGCAGAACGCCTAATCCAGATGTAGTATGCAACAAGGAAATAAAATTCAAGGAGTTTCTGCGCTGGGCACTGGATTTGGGTGCTGACTACATTGCCACTGGTCACTATGCCCGGATACAGCGACGGGACCGCCACTTTCTGCTACGAAAGGGCCGCGATACTGACAAGGACCAGAGCTATTTCCTGCATACACTGGGACAAGATGCGCTACGATATGCGAGCTTTCCTGTAGGCGAAATTCAAAAAGAGCGGGTTCGCTCCATGGCACGAGATCTGGGATTACCCATTCACAATAAAAAAGACAGTACCGGGATATGTTTTATCGGTGAGCGCAGATTCAACGATTTTCTGAGCCGCTTCCTGCCCGCACATAAAGGACAAATAAAAACTCTTGATGGTGAGGTCGTAGGGGATCACCAGGGGTCCTATTACTACACCATCGGCCAGCGTCAGGGGCTCGGAATTGGCGGCGAGGGAGAAGCCTGGTATGTGGTACAAAAAGATATTAAGCGCAATATTGTCTACGTGGTTCAGGGCCATAACCACCCGGCATTGATGCACAAAGTAGTGTTGGCTGAAAATATGCACTGGATTACCGGAATGCCACCGATCCTGCCAATGCAGTGTAGTGCCAAAATCAGATACAGGCAACAGGATCAAAATTGCGTGATCTCTATGATTGGTCCCAATTTCTCGAGGATTGTATTTGAAGAACCACAATGGGCCGTTACTCCGGGTCAATCAATCGTATTCTACAATGAGGATGTTTGCATTGGAGGCGGCATTATTCGTGCGGCACTGGATTAGTAGTCCAACACACAAAGATTGATGGCTTCCCGGCCACACCTTGTCTTGAATTATTTGGCATGCGCTGAGCCGGTCAAAAATTGTGTGTTGGACTACCTGGAGCGTTCTCAATGACCACGTTGCCGATAGTTGTTGTGATATCATTGTCGCGCTTTAAACTCCCCGTAGAACCTCTGATTTGTGGAAATCGTGACCTCCGAATCATTACCGCTTAATGCACTGACCGCGCTGTCACCACTGGATGGCCGATATGGAAATAAAACAACATACCTGAGACCTTACTTCAGCGAATTCGGCCTGATCCGGGCACGGGTCCAGGTGGAAGTCGAATGGCTCATTCATTTGGCAAATCAGCCGGAAATAGCGGAAATTCCCTCAATTTGTGACCAGGATGCAGGCTATTTACGACAACTGAGCACCAACTTTAGTCTCGACGATGCTGCTGAAATCAAGCAAATTGAGCAGATCACAAATCATGATGTCAAAGCGGTGGAATACTTTCTCAAGGAGAAAGTTTCGGGGCGTCCTGCCCTTGCCCGGGTAAGTGAATTCATCCACTTTGCCTGCACCTCCGAAGACATCAATAATTTGTCCCACGGGTTGATGCTGAAAGGTGCACGAGACGATGTCATCAATGACAGGATTGATACACTGATTGGTTTGTTGACAGAAAAAGCGCGCTCGTATGCAGCAATTCCCATGCTTGCACGAACCCATGGCCAACCCGCCAGTCCTACCACCATGGGCAAGGAGCTGGCCAACGTCGTACTGCGCCTGAATCGCACTGCAGCACAATTAAAACAACAACCGATGTTCGGCAAAATGAATGGAGCGGTGGGCAATTTCAATGCACACCTTGCGGCCTACCCGGATTGCCAATGGCCGGTTATTTCACGCGCGTTCGTTGAGCAACTGGGACTGACCTATGCCCCACTTACCACCCAGATTGAACCGCACGATTACATCGCGGAATTTTGTCATGGACTGTTGCGCTTCAACACCATTTTGCTGGATCTGGATCGCGATTTATGGGGTTACATCAGCCTCGGCTATTTCAAACAGAAAATTGTTGCTGGAGAAGTAGGTTCCAGCACCATGCCCCACAAGGTCAACCCCATTGATTTCGAAAATTCTGAAGGCAATCTGGGAATGGCCAACGCCATGCTGTCTCATCTGGCTGAAAAGTTGCCCATCAGTCGCTGGCAACGAGACCTTACCGACTCTACGGTGCTGAGAAACCTCGGTGTCGGCGTCGGATACAGTTTAATCGCAATGGACTCCACCCTGAAGGGTCTTGGCAAACTTGAACTTAACCAGACCCGGCTGTCCGAAGATCTGGATAGTAACTGGGAAGTACTGGCGGAACCCATTCAGACCGTAATGCGGCGATATGGAATTGAACAGCCCTATGAAAAACTGAAAGAGCTGACCCGTGGTTCCCACGGCATTAATCAACAATCACTAAAAACGTTTATCGAAGCGCTGGAAATCCCAGACCAGGCCAGGCAACAATTGCTGCAACTGACACCGGCGAGCTATATCGGCAATGCGGTGGCCGCCACCCTGGATAACATTTGAGCGAAATCCGCCTGTCCAAACTGATGGCCCAGCAAGGGCTGTGTTCACGTCGCGAAGCCGATCGGTTTATAGAACAGGGCCTGGTGCAAGTAGACGGGATACCGGTCTCGACTCTGGGGACAAAGGTATTGTCAAGCCAGCGCATTACCCTGGCCCCCGAGGCCAGACAGCAACTGGCGGAAAAAGTCACCGTTTTGCTGAATAAACCGATGGGCTATGTCTCCGGACTACCTGAGGATGGTCATCAATCCGCGGTGATGCTGATTCAGCGGCAAAATCAGCAGTTTCGAGGAGAAAAGGTACCGGGTCGCCACGGCCTGGCCCCGGCGGGGAGACTGGACATCGATTCCATGGGTCTGATCGTGTTTACCAATGACGGCCGGGTGGCGCGGCAACTGGTGGGAGAAAAATCAGGAGAAAATGACCAGATCGAAAAGGAGTACCTGGTCTGGGTACAAGGCACTATCAATCAAAACAAGCTCGAATTGCTCCGTCATGGTCTGGCCCTGGACGGTAAATCATTGCAGCCGACAAAAGTGGACCATTTGAAGGGATCGCAGCTTCGCATGGTACTGATCGAAGGCCGTAAAAGACAGATTCGGCGTATGTGCAAACTGGTTGAGTTACATGTTTCGAGATTGATTCGGGTTCGTATCGGCAAGGTAAAACTGGGCAGACTCGAAGCGGGGAAATGGCGTCTGTTGAAATCCGGCGAGATGTTTTAATGTACTCCTTGGTCAGGCCGTTGCTGTTTTGTATGGACGCCGAAACCAGCCACAATCTTGTGCTGTCGGGTCTTGCGACAATTTCATCACAGTCCACTCTGACTGCCTTAACGACAAAAGTCTATGCCAACCGGGTGCCGCAATTGAACACCACGGTAATGGGAATAGAGTTCCCGAATCCGGTTGGTCTCGGTGCAGGCCTCGATAAGCAGGCCAGCTGCGCCAATGCGTTGCGGGCTCTCGGTTTTGGTTGGGTCGAACTCGGTACGGTGACCCCCCTGCCCCAGGCTGGAAATCCGCGTCCAAGGATGTTTCGACTGACTTCCCATCAGGCAATTATCAATCGGATGGGATTCAACAGCATTGGTCTCGACGCTTTTATCGCCAGTCTATGCGAGATTTCTCCCGCCACGATCAAAGGCATCAATATTGGCAAGAATGCCACCACCCCTATCGCCCGGGCGGTAGATGACTATATTACCTGCCTGGATGCAGTATTTCCCTATGCAGACTATGTCACGATCAATATTTCTTCGCCTAATACCAGCAATCTTCGAACCCTGCAACAGGATGAAGCGCTGGACAACCTGCTGGCCGCCGTTCATCAGCGCCGGATTCAGTTAGTAGATCAATACAGTCGCTCTGTCCCGCTGGTACTTAAAATATCTCCCGATACGGATGATGGGGAAATTGGCACCATCGCGCGACTCCTGCGCAAGCATCATATTGATGGTATTGCCGCTACCAATACCACAATCTCACGGCATTCGGTAAATGATCATCCTCATGGCAACGAAGAAGGCGGTTTAAGCGGCGGTCCATTGACTACCCTGTCTACCAGGGTAGTGAAGAAGCTGTATCAGAATCTGCAGGGAGAAATCCCCATCATCGGTATCGGTGGCATCGATTCAGTCGCGTCTGCAGTGGAAAAGTTTGCTGCGGGGGCAGATTTAATCCAGTTATATACCGGGCTTATTTATCAGGGTCCGAAATTAATTCGCGACATCGTTGTCCATCTTTGTTCTTATAAAAGCCAGCACTGCCGGGTATCCTTTCTCAATGCTCTGCGAAAGGAGGCTGGTAGTCCGTCAAGGTGATAGTGGTATTCAATGCCAAAGGCAATTACACTGGATTTGAGATAACAAGCATCTGCCAGGATAAGAAGTTTGAACACTGATAGCAAAATAAAGCACCCATTCGGCTCATTGGTAACCGCCGGTATAGTCATTGTGAGCGCTCTGTTGCTGATTTTCGCGGTCGCACCAAATTTTGCCCAGGACAAAAACACCATTGCAGAATCGTCTGCCAGCGGCCAGTCAACCCGTGAAGAGGTTCACCAGATTCTGAGCGAAATGCTGGCTGCCAGCCAGATTGATCCAGAGTCAGAAGAGGGTGCCCTCGACCAGGGCGACACTGATATCTTTAACGACCAGGTAATGGG
>CAYOGN010000250.1:0-10154 GCA_964403545.1 uncultured Gammaproteobacteria bacterium | reverse complement strand
CGCAATATCACGACCCAATGCATCATCACCACCATCGAGAAGAATCATCACGCTGATACGATTGCCATGCAGGTAACTGGAGATAGCGCCACCATCGGCATTGAATCTGATAAATCGACGAACACTGATATTCTCGCCAATTTTGGTAATCAGTGCCTGCCGGGTAGACTCCACGGTACCACCTGACTCAACACCAACATCCGCCAGCGCAGCCACATCCGCAGGAGCACCAGCAATAACCGCTGCGGCCACATCGGCACAGAAATTCTTGAACGATTCTTCTTTGGGGACAAAATCAGTTTCGCAATTGATTTCTACCAGGGTGCCGATGCCGCCATCACTGGCAGACACGATTGCGCCTTCCGCCGCGATCCGGCCTGCTTTTTTCTCTGCCGCAGCAGCACCTTTGATGCGTAATTCTTCAATGGCAGCGTCAATGTCGCCATTGGTTTGGGTCAACACCTTCTTACATTCCATCATCCCTGCGCCAGTACGTTCCCGCAGTTGTTTGACCATAGATGCTGTAATTGACATATACAAATTCCTCTGAATTCTGAATATTTGCTATCTGTGGTCGTTAGCCCTCGCTGGCGACCTTCTTTTTACGCACGACTTTCTTTTTACTGACCTTTTTCTTGACCTCTTCCTTGTCGGCAGATTCTTCCGTCACATCACCCTCGGCAGACTTGCTATCCGCTTCAGCTGCGGCCGATTTTTCTGCTTCCTGCCCGGATGGTGCAACATCTTCATCAGCTGCGACAGGCGTTTCATCAGCTGGCTTTTCATCAACCAGTTTCGCCGGCTCAACTTGTGCAGGTTCTTCAGCGGTTGCTTCTTCTGCGATTGGTTCTTCTGCAGTTGCTTCTTTAACGACAGGTTTGGTGCTTTTTGGCTTCACCTTGACTGCGGTTTTTGCTGCCCGGGGTTTCGCCGGTGTAATGACGGCACCTGTTTCATCAAGCTCAATATACTCATCATCGCCTTCAACCGCAGCCATCGGAATTGGTTTGATCACTTCCCGCGCATCCAGGATAGCGTTCGCCACCGACTCCAGATAGAGCGATATGGCGCGGCTCGAATCGTCATTACCCGGAATAATGTAATCGATACCTTCCACAGAGCAATTGCTATCTACTACTGCAACCACCGGAATGCCGAGTTTTCTGGCTTCCGCAACTGCAATATATTCTTCCTCGACGTCTATGATAAACAACGCTTTGGGGAGGCCGCCCATGTCCTTGATGCCCGAAAGCGTCTTGTCCAGTTTGGTTCGCTCACGCTCCAGGGTCAATGCCTCTTTCTTGCTGAGCCGATTGGTTGCACCGGATTCAAACCGCTGCTCCAGGTCTTTGAGACGGGCAATAGAATTCTTCACAGTCTTGAAATTGGTCAACATTCCGCCAAGCCAGCGATAGTCAACATAAGGACTGCCGCACCGGATAGCCTGTTCACGAATCAATTTCCCTGCCTGGCGCTTGGTGCCAACAAACAGGACTTTACCGCCCTGAGCCGCGACTGCACCAAGGTAATTCATTGCCTCTTTAAGCATTGGCAATGTTTTATCCAGGTTAATGATGTGGATCTTGTTGCGGGCGCCAAATATATAAGGCGCCATCTTTGGAGACCAGTAACGAGTCTGGTGACCGAAGTGGGCACCAGCCTTTAGCAACTGGCGCATGGTAATGTCTGCCATTCTGAAAATTTATATGTAGTGGGTTAAGCCTCCACGGTTACTGTTCACCAACTCCTTTTCAGGAAGCACCCAGGTAAACATAATCGCCGTGTGCGAATTTATACCCGGAAATAATCCCGGGTACTTAAGGGCGGCGGATTTTACCTAAAAACAGTTGAAGAAAAAAGCTTAATTTGGGAGCATATGGCCTTTAATTCCCCCCTTAGCTGAAAAATATGCCGGTCACTATAAAAAACCTTGAAGAAACCGAGAAATTGCGCGTTGCTGGCCGACTGGCTGCAGAAGTGCTGGATATGATTGAACCCCACGTAAAAGCGGGAATTACGACCGACGAACTCAACACGCTGTGCCACGAATTTATCACCAACGTGCAAGACGCAATCCCGGCGCCGCTGAACTATCGTGGCTTTCCAAAGTCAATATGCACCTCGGTCAATCATGTCATCTGTCACGGCATTCCTTCCAATAAGCGGCTCAAGGATGGCGATATTATCAATATAGACATCACCGTGATCAAAGATGAGTTCCATGGCGATACCAGTCGCATGTTTTTCGTTGGCAAGCCTTCTATTCGGGCGAAACGTCTGGTAGAGATATGCCGGGAGTGTATGTTCAGGGGAATCGAATTAGTACGCCCCGGGACCAGGCTCGGTGATATCGGCCACGCCATTCAACGACACGCGGAAAGCAATGGCTTTTCCGTGGTCAGAGAATATTGCGGTCATGGTATCGGCAGAGTATTTCACGAGGAACCCCAGGTTTTGCATTACGGGCGACCCGACACCGGCCTCATCATTGAACAGGGAATGACGTTTACCATTGAACCAATGATCAACGCGGGCAAGAAAGAAACCAGGTTACTACCGGATCAGTGGACGGTAGTAACCCGCGATCGCAGTCTGTCAGCACAGTGGGAACACACCATTCTGGTAACCAGCGACGGTTACGAAATTCTCACCCTGTCATGTTGATGCCTCAAACTCCAGCACGCATCCGTCCTCTTGATCATTCATGAGTCGCCTCTCCCACGCCAAATTAATTGACCACAGCCAACTGGTTGATCCGGCGGTCGACTATAAAAAAGCACTCAAATCCTGCCAGATGGTCTTGCATCACGGCAAAAACCTGCTTGCGGAATATCATCTGGAAGGCGGCAATTCGGCACAGCTGGCGCGTCACAACAGCTGGTTGCTGGACCAGATTCTGGTTTATTGCTGGCAATGTTTTAAAAAAGGACAGGCTGCAGGCGAATCAGTGCATCTCATCGCCGCTGGAGGCTATGGCCGCCGGGAGTTGAATCTGGAATCAGATATTGACCTGTTAATTCTATTGGATGACAACTGGGAGCAGGGAGGAAAAGAAACTGATGAAACCGATTCTGGATCAATAGAATTTGCCGAGAAATTTATCCGCTTCTGCTGGGATATTGGCATTCAGGTAGGGCACAGCATCCGAACCCTGAAACAGTGCATTGAACTCGCCAGACAGGACATATCGGTGACGACCAACCTGATGGAGACCCGACTGCTCGACGGCAACGAAGATCGTCTTGACCAACTTCAGATAAAGTTGCGCGGCCCCCAGGTCTGGCCCATCAGCAAGTACTTCAAGGCCAAGCTCGAGGAACAGCAGGCACGCCACCTGCATTTTGGTGATACTGCGTACAACCTTGAACCCAATATCAAGGAGAGCAAAGGTGGCTTGCGTGATTTACATATGATCAGCTGGGTTGCCAATCGTTATTTTGCTACCAGTGATCTCGGCGAGCGGGTGCAACATGGCTTTCTGACCCAAACAGAATATCGAGCATTGATTCGCCACCGGGATTTTCTCTGGCGGTTACGAAATGGCCTCCATTACCTGTCTGGACGATGTGAAGATCGATTGCTGTTTGACTATCAGACTGATCTGGCGCTCCAGCTTGGTTATGAAAAAGGAGAAAATCATCTGGCGGTGGAACAGATGATGAAGCAGTACTATCGCACCGCCAAGGAAATGCAGTTACTCAATGAAATTCTGCTTCAGCATTTTCAGGAAGCGATACTTAGCCCGAAAAAAGCGCGCACCCGGAAAATTAATGAGCGATTTCAAACCGTAGGCAATTATATTGAAGCCAACAATGAAACCGTGTTTCGCGACCATCCTGCGGCAATGCTGGAAATATTTCTGTTAGTGCAGAAACGACCTGCTATAAAGGGAATTCGGGCGAGTACGGTACGACAATTGCGATCCAACCTGCGTCTGATTGATGAGAACTATCGACAAAACTCCGTCCACCGAAATTTGTTTCTCCAGATTTTTCGCTGTCAAAGCGGACTAACTCATGCGCTGCGACGGATGAGTGCCTATGGATTACTCGGCGCTTTCTTCCCGGCTTTTGGACGTGTTGTGGGGCAGATGCAGCACGATCTGTTTCATGTCTACACGGTGGACGCTCACTCACTATTTGTGGTTCGCAATTTGCGCCGATTGGCAATTCCAGAATTTCGCCAGGAATTCCCTAATCTGACCAACCTGCTTGGTCAGCAGAATAATCGTGAGCGCCTGTACCTTGCCGCACTCTGTCACGACATTGGCAAGGGCAGTGGTGGCGATCACTCCGAAGTCGGAGAGACAATTGCACTGCAACTATGTACCGAACTCGGTTTGTCAGAATACGATGCCGCTTTTTGCGCCTGGCTGGTGCGCCATCACCTGATCATGTCCTGGACTGCGCAAAGGGAGGATACCACTGACCCGCGGGTAGTGGATCAATTTGCCGAAGTTGTCGGCGATCAGGAACACCTGGACAATCTCTACTTGCTCACCTTTGCCGATATTCGGGGTACCAGCCCCAAAGTGTGGAGCGATTGGAAAGGAAAGCTGCTTTCCAATCTCTATATGGCAACCTCGAGACGACTGCGAACCGGGCTGAGTGGTGCCCAGGCGGTAACCGAGCGAATCGAAGCCAGGAAGCAGGCTATTCGCAAGCTGGTGCCACGCAAAGTAAAGATGGCCACCCTGGAAACCCTGTGGTCGCAACTTGGTGACGAGTACTTTTTGCGCAACGGTCCGGGTTCGAGTGCATGGCATGCTGAAGTGATATCAGCGGCTGGCGCATTGGACTTGCCACTGGTTACTGCCAGAGCGCGTAAAGATATCGGCGCCCAGCAGATACTGGTATTGGCGCCAGATTCAGAAGAGTTACTACCGCGGATTACCGGTGGTCTGGATCGACTCAATCTCAATATCCTGGATGCCCGCATCCACCCGACAAAAACCGGTTTATCGCTACTGGTATTTGTCGCATCGGATCCGGAAGAGGCTGCCAACAACAAAAAGTGGCTTCTGTCCACTACTGAAGCACTGAAACAGATACTTCTGCAAGGGCCGGCAACCCATGTCCCTGCCAAACGGATCGTGCCGCGTACGATGAAACAGTTTCAGGTCAAGACCAGAATCGGGTTTCACTATACTGAGGCTAACGACTATACGGTCATGGAAATTATTTCCCAGGATCGCCCGGGATTACTTTACCAGGTAGCAATGGCGTTATATGAATGTAAAGTCAAACTGGTGTCGGCCAAGGTATCTACCATGGGCGAACGCGCTGAAGACACCTTTTTTATCACTGATCGAGATGGCAACCCGGTGAATACCGATCAGCAACGGCAGTGTTTGATGCAGCGCCTGATTGAGAATCTCGGTTAATTCAGGGCTAGTATTCAGTCTCTAAACCATGTCCAGAGCGAATGAAAGAAGTCACTTTCTGACTACCCACGGCCTCCAGAACGCCACAATATTGCCGCTGGTACCTGATGCTTCAACCAGGCGCTATTTTCGCATTCAACAAGGCAGCAGTTCCCTGATGTTAATGGATGCGCCACCAGCCGTTGAAAATCCGGCCCGGTTTGTCCAGGTCACGAAATACCTTCAGCACCTGGGAGCGAGGGTACCGAAAATTATCGCCAGCGATACGACCGGGGGCTGGATTTTACTGGAGGATCTTGGAGATCAAACCTTGACTCATCTGCTGGACAAAGGGATCAGTGAATTATCTTTATATCAATCTGCAGTGGATTCTCTGTTGACAGTTCAGCGAACTTTTACTGCCAGACGTACAAAAATTGTACTGCCACCTTACGATCTGACAGCAATGCTTGGCGAAGCCGAACTCTTTTTCGACTGGTACCTGCCCGCCCGCCTGAATCACAAGCTGGGTCCCCGTGAATGCGTGGAATATAGGGATATTTGGGCTGACCTGTACGAAGGTCTGCCTGCATTGAATCCAGTTCTGGTGCATCGAGACTTTCATGTTGACAATTTACTGATGGTGAATGATGAATGCGCTATGCTGGATTATCAGGATGCGTTACTGGGATCCCCTGCATATGATCTTATGTCGTTGCTGGAAGATGCACGGAGAGACGTGGATTTATCGTTACAGAATCAGATGATGCAGTACTGGATCGAACAGAGCGGCGTCGACCGGGACGCATTTCTTGGTCACTACAGATTCTGGGCAGCGCAACGTCACTGCAAAGTCGCAGGTATATTTGTCCGGTTATGGTTGCGCGATGGCAAGGATGTATACCTTGGTCATTTACCTCGAGTGATCCGGTTGCTTCTGAAAAATCTGCAAAGCCCGGCTCTGAAGCCGATCAAGGATTGGATCGTTAAAATCCTGCCGGAATTGACCCACACAGATTTTGCCGGAAAACGCCGACCCGGGCCAATGGCCTAGGCCGGCACACATCCAGGTTACCCTCATGTTCTAAAAACGATCCGAATTCGGCCAACAACCCGCCTGCACCTGTTGTTCTCAGGCATCAAGGCCAGGGCTCCTTATCGATATGAAATCTGAGCAAAATTCCACATGGCTCCATGCCCATCGACCGCTCCTCCAGTTCGCCTTAAACCGAACATCACCAATTTGGTGTTATTACCCGAATCACTTCGGTAACAGCATAGTCGCAGAATACGCCTTAAAAAGATGTGACCTGGTTCACACTTTTGGAAATTATTGAATGCGCACAAGGGGTAAACAAAGTAGAGACCATACCTATATGTGTTACAGACCCGGTGGTAGATCCGCTTCGATCCAGACAGTTTCACCAGTGGATCGAAAAAACTCTCCCTGGGCTATATGACCGGAGAGCACTTCGGAAATATGCACAGCGACAACTCCGTTGAATACAGTTTCAGAGGTGATGTTCAGGGTAATAATTGCGCCTCCAGAGTCAACCGACACGGTCGATCCCTGTAAATCAACATTGGTCACAACGCCCTCAAACTCTCCATCGGGGGAACTACCGCTGGGGGTGACAGGATCAGGCAACGGTTCGGTCGGAGGCGGTGGTGGGCTGGGGCAGGAATATACCGTGCAGGTGGGTGGTGGCACGCTGGCGTTTTCGACGATTACATTGACACTATGGGTTGTGCTGTTATTGGCTGAACCGGTATTATTGCTTGCGTCCATTGCGATCACCGTCAGCAGGTTTTTGCCATCGGGAAACCCGGCAGCATCCAATATCATCTCAAATGGAGCCGCCCTGGCCTGAATCAGTTGTCAGATCCATCCTCATCATCTTCGGGATCTTCCGGATCTTCCGGATCTTCCGGATCTTCGGGATCTTCGGGATCTTCGGGGTCTTCAGGCTTTTCAGAGTCCTGATCCTCTGAATCTTCAGTTTCGGAATCGTCATCACTGCCACTACCTTCAGCGTCATTTCCTTCACTGCCATCCTGATCACTACTATCGCCAGGTTTACTGACCGATTCTTCAATTTCGATAGCAGCTGATTGGGCACTATTGGTGGCGGTGTTTATCGTAATATTTGTCACCGTAACGCTGGAACCTGCGGGCACCGATCCAATAGGTAGTAGTACATCGGCACTTCCAGTGATATTAAACCTGAGAACAAATTCGGTACTGGCATTCACCCCGGTCAGAATAAAGTCACCAAACTGGTTTACCGCTGAAGACTGGCCACCACCGGTAACCGTAATGCCGGTCGAATCAACTGTCTGGGCGAAACTTGGTGACACCACCCACCTGACTACAGGAAAAGCCAGGTAAGACTCATCGGGAGAATCATAAATCACAATAGTCTGTCCGTTTACGCTTGCTATATTGCCCTTGACGACGGTTATGCCAGTGCCACCGATACCGGACCCGCCTGCACCACTTGACAGTAAATCTCCGCCACCACCACACGATGCAAAGAATAAGGGAATAACAAAAACCAGGGTTAGTCTTCGAAAGATATGCATGGGATTGAAATGATTTAGTTCCGATATACGGAATACTATATGTGGGAATTGATCCCACGTCAACTTTAATGTATTGTTACCTACTCGAGGTGAGACAATAAATTCCGGTGAAAAATAAGCAGGACAACAAGATGTCAGGGGCGCCTACGCCTTCCTTGACCAGTGCCGTAAAACAGTTGTTACGGCCATTGGTGGGATTGCTGTTGGACAACGGATTAACCTATAGCTGGTTAACAAAAATACTCAAAATTATCTACGTCGATGTTGCCGAAGCAGAGTTTAGCCTCGGCGATAAATCACAAACAGACAGCCGCATCAGTTTGATTACCGGAGTACATCGGAAGGATGTACGACGGTTCCGAAATGAACCCGACAAACAATTCGAACCTCCATCCAGTATTTTTATTGGTGCCCAGTTGGTGGCAATATGGACAACAGAACCCGATTTTCTGGATCAATCTGGCGAGCCTGCACCATTGGCAAGATATCCCAGCACAGCGGCAGAAGAGGGTTCGGTCAGCTTTGAAGCGTTGGTAACGTTAGTCAGTAAAGACATCAGACCCCGCGCTATCCTGGATGAATGGTTACGACTGGGCGTGGTATCAATCAATGCGCGGGATCAGGTATGTCTCGAAGTCAGTGCGTTTGTGCCTGCCAAAGGGTTTGATGAAAAAGCCTATTATCTCGGTAAGAATATTCATGATCACATGGCTGCGGCACGTAGCAATGTACAAAGCGAAAATCCGCCATTTATGGAAAGGAGTGTTTACTATGACAATTTGTCAGACGACTCTGTTAAAGAACTCGCCCGACTATCAGAAAGTAAGGGCATGGAACTGATAGCACTAGTCAATAAAAAGGCGCGCCAACTCCAGCAACGGGATAAAAAAGCGCATACCACCAGTGAAAGGATGAATTTTGGAATGTATTTCTATAGCGACGAGGATCGTTAACAGGCGGCGAGTAAATTCAGTTAATGGTTGAAGTGGGAATATTTCCCACGTATACTACAAAAACATTGATTCCAACTTCAACCAAATACGGGATAAGAGCCATGAAATTCGTCAAACCAAAAACTACCGGGATTGCCAGATCGGCTTCGCTGATTCTGATTTCAACATTTATCGCTTTCCTGATCACAGCCTGTGGGTCCGGTAGCAGCTCGTCATCCGGGGGCGGTGTAACGTCACTGGGTAAAGCATCCATTAGTGGTAATGTTAACAGTGGGGTAGCATTCAACCAGGCAGCACGGTCTGAAGCCATGCTGTTGACTTCAATTTTTACTTTTGCCGTCCCAGCTGCCCATGCAGGCACCATTTACACTGTCAGTTTGACAGGACCAGGACCGGGGGGAACCACTACGACGGACACGGATGCATCTGGTAATTTCTCCTTTCAAAATCTGCTCCCCGGTGCGTATTCAATTCAAGTAATGGGCGGCACCGCTCCGCCAGTTGATGTCAATCTGGCTGCCGACACCAATACGAAGCTGGAACTGAGTCTGAACGGGAATTTGCTCGAATCACAAGTTATCAATACTCCGGGGTCCACTGATCCTGCCAGCATTTCGGGCGAAGTAGAAGATGGTAACAGTAGCGACGACGACCAGAACACAACGGATGATCAGGATTCGGATGACGATCAGAGTGTGGACGATGGAACTTCTGAAGATGATAACGAATCCTCTGATGACGATGATGTGAACGATGATGTGAACGACGACGACAACAGTAATGACACCCAAAGCTAATGAGCAGTTTGGTTGTCCGCAATTGTCAACCAGCGAATGAATCTGTGACATAGATGGTTTCCATGGTCAGCCAGATTGAGGTTGAACAGAATATTCACAGTACCGAAGCTACCCGGGAAAATTACTCAGGTAACCTGTTACTTGTAATTTTCATATCCTGCCTGGTGGTGGAAGTAGCGCTTGTGTTACTCGATTTGCTGGTCAACTGGCTGCAATGGAGCGAAAGCAGAGCCATTCGCAGAATGTTTAATATAACCCGGGAAGATGGTCTCGCATCATTGTTCGCCATTGTGCAAACTGTGTGTGTCGCCATCATCGCATGGATAATTTATTTGATGGCAACCCGTCAACCCGGGAACAGATTTCTCTCGATGGCCTGGCTGGTGCTGGCTATATTTTTCACCTATATGGTCATTGACGATGGTGCCATGGTTCATGAGCGAATAGGCACTGCTATTC
>CAYOGN010000249.1:0-15306 GCA_964403545.1 uncultured Gammaproteobacteria bacterium | reverse complement strand
CGATAATGGTGCGAGCTGCAGTGAGCTCCAGCAAGTCTCCCGTCTGGGTATCAATCTCGATAACTTTATCGTTACGAAAACGAGCGTGCCCATGATAGATCTCGACACTATTGCGAACCATGTGGTCTTCCAGAATATCTACCTCACTCTGCAGCGTCATGTTCAGTCGCTGCATCAGGTCCGCTGCTTTAATGTCGGCCTTGGCACGATATGAACGGCCATAGAATCCTCGCTCACGCCAACCGGTCAGATTGAGCACTGTTTCCCGTAAGGTTTTGCTGGGGATGGTTCCGGTATGCACGCAAACACCTCCCACCTGGCTCAAGCCATCGATAATAGCGACACTTTTACCCAGCTTCGCGGCTTGTATGGCAGCCGTCTTTCCTGCCGGTCCGCTACCGATGATAATTACGTCATATTTGTGCATATTCGTTGCCGCTCAGTGATCCTGTTTTGAGTCGCCATAGTATCAGAGCTTGATTCTTATGATAAATATAGAATAATATACTACTGCAATTCAAAAAATTGATTAATTAATTTTATGCTTTGCAGTATGTTTGGATAATAATTCTACTATTTTCCAAAATTACAACATAAATTAATTTAAATCCCGGGAAAATCCAGCTATGTCAGAAAATAATTCGCCAATGTCCGCCCAGAAAGATCAACACAGTTTACTGGAAAAGTTACGCCAGAGTACTACCGGCCTGAATATCGAGTATGCGCTGGCTACGGGTGAAACCCGGCGGCGAATTTATTTAGACAGTACAGCCAGCACATTGCAGCTGGGAGTGGTCAAAGATGTTATGGAAAAGTACATGCCGTATTATGCAAATACCCACACCAGTGTGCACTTTAACGCCAAGTTATCAACCACGGAATACAAATGGGCCCATGATATGGTGCTGAACTTCGTCGATGCCGACCCAGCCAACTATGGCTGTTTCTTCGTTGGCAGTGGCACCACTGGCTGTATTAACCGTATCGCCCGTACATTGAGCCGTAAGCGTCCCGACCGCGATGTTGTTATCACCTCCATCATGGAGCACCATTCAAATGACCTGCCTCATCGCAAGCACTTCAAAAAAGTGGTGCATATTCCGGTTGTGGTTACCGACAAGGGTTTCGGCGCGGCGAATGTGGAAAAAATAGAAGAGGCGCTTAAAAAATATGGCGATCGGGTGAATTATGTTTCCATTACCGGCGTTTCGAATGTAACCGGCATCGTAAACCCGATCTATGAGATTGCTGAGCTGGCCCATCGTTATGGGACCCTGATCCTGGTAGATGCAGCCCAGATGGCTGCCCATGTGCCAATTAAAATGAGTGGCCATGAAAATCCGTTACGTAATCTTGATATGGTGGCAATGTCTGGCCATAAAATCTATGCACCGTCTTCCCCCGGAGTGGTTGTTACGCGACTCGAAATTTTCAGCGGTATTGAGCCGGAAGAGGTGGGCGGAGGTATGGTGGACGACGTCCATGTTGACCGCTACATACCCACAGATAATTTTCCCGATCGGGAAGAAGCCGGTACGCCTAATATTGCCGGTGCGATCGCACTCGGTACCGTGTTATATACCCTGAAAAAAGTTGGTATGGATTTTATCGATGCGGAAGAAACCTCGTTGGTTAATTATGCGGTCTCCAGGTTGACAGGGATAGAGGATGTCGTTGTTTACGGTCAGAATGATACCAGCACTTGTCACCGCACCGGTGCTGTTTCGCTCAATATCCGTAGCATGCACCATTCATTGACCGCTGCAGTTCTCAATGACTATTTCAACATTGCCGTGCGTAATGCCTGTTTCTGTGCCCACCCTTACGTCCGCGAGATGATTGTCGATGATCTGAGTGAACACATGGACGGTCTGACAAACGATGAACTGGAGGCACTGGCAGAGCTGCACCGTGGTATGGTTCGCGCCAGTTTTGGCATCTACAATACCCGCGATGATGTTGACGCCCTGATAGCCGCGCTCAGCGAAATTTCTCGTAACAAGGATTTCTACTACAGCCAATACCATCAGGCGGCCTGCGAAAATTTCTTTCACAACAGTTTCGAGTTTGATAGCGCGCCGGTGTTCTCCGCCAGCGATGCGGTGGACAGCTGGCTGGTAGCTGTTTAGTGCGAGCACACAAGTGCAGCCCGTATGGGTTAAACTGGTTGCGGTCGACTTCCCTGGCCGTTTGAAGTGTCGGCGCCGTTGGGTTTCATGGTTTCGTGCCCACAATAAATGGCTGACGTGGTTATAATTTTGAGCTTTTTATGATCCCCACAGTAGTTCGAATGTGGTCATGCTTCTTCATCACGCTTCTCTGTTTGCAGGGCCTGCCGGCCTATGGAATGCTACCGCAGGTCATCGATGGGGAACCACTACCAAGCCTTGCTCCGATGCTGGAGACTGTATTACCGGCAGTGGTTAATATTTCAACGACTACCCGCATTCGCAATGATAAAAACCCGCTACTACAGGATCCATTTTTTCGACAGTTTTTTCCTCGCCAGGAGCAACAAAGCAATAGCCTTGGTTCCGGGGTTATTGTAAACGCTGAACAGGGTTATGTACTGACCAATCACCACGTCATCGATCAGGCGGATGAAATCAATGTCATTACCAACGACGGTCGAACTTTTGCCGCAACCCTGGTGGGCTCCGACGCTGCCAGTGATGTTGCGGTCATTCAGGTCGAGGAGGCGGGCCTGGTGGCGATCAGTATGGGCCGGTCCGCAGATCTTCGGGTAGGCGATTTCGTAGTTGCTATCGGTAGCCCTTTCGGGTTGAGTCAGACCGTCACCTCCGGCATCGTCAGTGCGCTCGGCCGCAGCGGCCTCGGTATCGAAGGCTACGAAGACTTTATACAGACAGACGCATCGATCAATCCGGGCAATTCCGGTGGCGCACTGGTAAACCTGCGCGGCGAATTGATTGGCATTAATACCGCAATCTTGTCCAGCGGCGGCGGCAGCGTTGGCATTGGCCTTTCTATTCCTGTTGATATGATCAGGGCGCTGATGTCGCAGCTCATCGAGTATGGCGATATTCGCCGGGGTCTGATGGGGGTCACAATGCAGGATCTGACCCCACAACTGGCTGATGCCTTTGGCATCCCCGGTGAGAAGGGTGCGGTAGTATCTGAAGTAATTCCGGGTTCTGCTGCTGAAGATATCGGGATGCAGTCTGGTGATGTCATTGTTCAGTTTGATGAGGAACAAATAGAAAATAGCACGGACTTGCGCAACGCTGTAGGCCTGCTGCGTGCCGGGGCCCGGGGGAAGGTAAAATACTATAGAAACGGCAAGCTGTTGGTAAATGATGTAATCATAAAGGACGCCAGACAAATTGCCAGTAACGTGGTGTCGCCATCCGCAAGCCGCCGATTTGCCGGGGCCCGGTTTGAAGTAGTGGCATCTGCCACGAATCAGAAAAGAGGGGTAAGGGTCATTGAAATCGACCGGGGCAGCCCGGCAGACGAAACCGGTCTGGAGCCGGGCGACATCATATTTACCGTAAACAAGACCAGAGTGACATCGATAGAGGATCTTACCAATGTTTCTGAGCGTGTGGATGGCGTGCTGCTGGTGCGACTGGTTCGTGATAGTCGGCCGTTGCTATTGGTGGTGCAGTGAAGCCAAACCACCAACACAACCGGATCGAACAAAATCTTCCGTCCGGGAAACTTCATGTATTTCGCTAAGGGACTGTTGTTTGATCTCGACGGAACGTTGGTTGAATCCAGCCCGGATATCGCCAATGCCGCTAACTTGATGCTTGAACAACTTGGCCTGCCCAGGGCCAGGGAACAGGATTTGACAGCCTGGGTGGGCAACGGGGCCCCCAGGCTGGTCAAACGTGCCCTGACCGGTGAAATGGAAGGTGAACCAGATCCGGACCTGTTTGAACAGGCACTGCCATTGTTTTTTGATTTATATGCGGACTATGTCTGGGTTCATAGCGTGGTTTATCCTGGCGTAATATCCACCCTTGCGCTATTTCGCCAATGCGGATTTGGGTTGGCCTGCGTAACCAACAAACCCGGTCGACATACAGAATTACTGTTACAGGCCTCCGGGCTCGCGGAATATTTTACCTGCACCGTAGCCGGTGATGCCTTGCCACGGCAAAAACCCGATCCGGCGCCACTGGTCTATGCCGCCAAAGCCCTTGGCCTGGCCGTATCAGATTGTATTATGGTAGGAGACTCGGTCAATGACATCTTCGCAGCACAGGCTGCTGCAATGCCTGTACTTTGCCTCACATATGGGTACAATCAGGGGCTTGATTTATCGACATACAATCCTGATGCGATGGTGGATCAGTTTGCAGATTTAACACAACTGATTGATTTCGACCAGGCTACAGGTGCGGCTAAATAGAATTAGTGGAATTTAAGGTTTTCACCCCACTAAATATCTCAAATTATGTATTCAATCATCACTCAAAAAATTGAAATCCCGCACCGTTGGTGTTGGCGACCCTGGTGCCAGTAGGCTCCACCGGAATTTCTGATTTTAATTTTTGTTCAACGACTGTGATGATTACCAATGCTGACCCTCGATCAATTTAACGCTTACGCAGAAAGCGGCTACAATCGCATTCCACTGGCCTGTGAATTGTTGGCCGATCTTGAAACACCCCTTAGCACCTACCTCAAGCTCGCTACGAATCCCTATAGCTATCTGCTTGAGTCGGTTCAGGGGGGCGAAAAATGGGGCCGTTATTCCATCATCGGACTACCATGCCAGGCCAGACTTGAAGTGCGTGGTCAGGTCATTCGAACCTATCAGGACAATCGTCTCGTTGAAGAAATCGAGAGCAACGATCCGCTGGAAAATATTCGTACTTATCAGCAGCACTTCCGGGTTCCCGAGATCGAAGGCATGCCCCGATTTACCGGGGGTCTGGTGGGTTATTTTGGTTATGACACAGTCCAGCATATCGAATCCCATCTCGGTGCAGTAGCAAAAAAGGACCCCGTCGATGCTCCTGATATCCTGTTAATGGTGTCAGAAGAGGTGGTTATATTCGATAATTTGTCTGGCCGTCTGTTGGTCGTGGTTCATGCAGATCCGCAATCGCCCGATGCTTATGAACAAGCCCGTAAGCGACTGGACGCCCTTACTCTGCAATTACGACAGCCTCTATCCGAACAATCCCAGGGTGAATACCAACAGCAAACTGATGAGACAAAATTACAATCCTCACTGACCAAAGATGAGTATAAAGCCGGGGTAGAGAGATGCAGACAGTATATACGTGATGGCGATGTATTCCAGGTCGTGTTATCCCAACGAATGACGATACCCTACGAAGCCGCTCCGCTGGAATTATATCGAGCGTTGCGCACCCTGAATCCTTCACCCTATATGTTTTTTCTCGATCTGGATACTTTCCAGATTGCAAGTTCTTCACCGGAGATTCTGGTGCGGGTTGAACAGGGTGAGGTCACCCTGCGCCCCATCGCCGGAACCCGGCGACGCGGCGAAACACTGGAACAGGATCAGGCGCTGGCGGAGGAGTTGTTGGCAGACCCCAAGGAACTGGCGGAGCACCTGATGCTGATCGATCTTGGTCGCAACGATGTCGGTCGGGTATCTAAAACCGGCAGTGTGACCTTGACCGATAAAATGATCATAGAGCGTTATTCCCATGTTATGCACATCGTGTCAAACGTAACCGGGCAGATCTTGCCGGAGCTGGATGCTATCGACGTTTTGAAAGCAACCTTTCCTGCCGGCACCCTGTCTGGCGCGCCAAAGGTACGGGCTATGGAGATTATAGAGGAACTGGAGCCCGACAAACGCGGCATTTATTCAGGCGCCATCGGGTATATTGGCTGGAATGGCAATATGGATACGGCAATCGCTATACGCACCGCACTTGTTAAAAACAAAAAAGTGTATATCCAGGCTGGTGCAGGTATTGTTGCTGACTCTGATCCGGAGACTGAATGGGAGGAAACATTAAGTAAGGCAAGAGCAATTTTCACCGCAGTCAATATGGTTAATGCCGGCCTCCAGCGGCCCATACCCAGGGGCAAGGCGACATGTTAGCGATGATTGATCATTATGATTCGTTTACCTATAACCTGGTGCAGTATTTTGCTGAACTGGGGCAAATCGTGAAAGTATTTCGAAATGACCAGATTAGCGTGGATGAGCTGGTGGCGCTGGCACCGGAATTCCTGGTCATTTCCCCGGGACCATGCACACCAAATGAGGCGGGTATTTCGGTCGCTGCAATTGAGCGCCTGGGCAGGGAAATTCCAATACTGGGTGTCTGCCTGGGCCATCAGAGTATAGGCCAGGCCTTTGGTGGCCGGATTGTGCCTGCTCAGGTGTTAATGCACGGTAAAACGTCAATGATTCTGCATGACGAGGTGGGCGTATTTGCTGATATACCCAACCCATTCCAGGCGACCCGATACCATTCATTGGTAATAGAAGCGGCTTCACTTCCCCACTGCCTCGAAGTTACTGCTCGTACCGATGATGGCGAAATAATGGCTATACACCATCGTGACCTGCCAATCCAGGGCGTACAATTTCATCCCGAATCCATCGAAACCCATCATGGACACGCATTGCTCAAAAACTTTCTGCAAGGGAAATGAGCGATATTCTCGATAAAATACTACGGCACAAGGCTGTAGAGGTGGCTAATCGTATACGCCGGGAATCGCTCGATAGTCTTGTACAGAAGATCACCCGCAGCCCGAGCCCGACCAGAGGATTTGCTTCTGCATTGTGGACAAAAATTGACCAGGGACTACCAGCGGTCATTGCGGAAATCAAAAAGGCCTCTCCCAGCAAAGGCATAATCAGAAATGATTTTGACCCGGCAAAAATTGCGAGCAGTTATGCCGGTAGTGGTGCGGCTTGCCTTTCCGTGTTGACTGACCAGCACTTTTTTCAGGGTCATGATGATTACCTTGGTGAAGCCAGGGCCTGGTGTGAGCTGCCTGTTATTCGAAAAGATTTTATAATCGACCCATATCAGGTATATGAGTCCAGGCTAATTGGTGCCGACGCTATTTTGCTGATCGTCGCAGCCCTTGACGACCATCGTTTGTCCTCGCTTGCGGCTCTGGCCCATAGTCTTGAAATGGATGTGCTGGTAGAAGTCCACGAGCTTGCAGAACTGGAGCGAGCGCTGACATTACCATGCAAATTAATTGGTATAAACAATAGAAACCTGAGAACATTTGAAACCCGGCTGGAGACCACCCTGGAGTTACTCGACGCGATACCGGATGATAGAATTGTGGTCACCGAAAGCGGCATTCAGACACCAGCGGATGTTGATTTGATGAGGAAAAATAATGTTCACGCTTTTCTGGTTGGGGAGACATTTATGCGTGCGCCAGACCCGGGAAGCAAACTCTCGGGCCTGTTCTTTAACAACGACCATCTCAGACCCTGATCGGGTTTCAGTGGATATAACAGTAAAACGTAAGCAAGCAGCGATCACATGAAAATCACCCTCAAAAAGACCGGCTCACTTGGGTTTAGCGCCACAACTGAAAGCGGTCACACTCTGCTGCTCGATGGTTCACCTGATCACGGCGGCAATAATCAGGGGCCTCGCCCAATGGAAATGGTGCTGGTTGCATTGGGAAGTTGTAGTGGTATTGACGTCTCTTTGATTCTGCTGAAAAGTCGACAGCAGGTTTCGGATATTACGATCGAAGTGGTTGCCGAGCGAGCCGACGCCATACCCAGCGTATTTACCAGTGTTCACGTCAGCTACAACATTACCGGTGCAGGACTGGATACAACTAAAGTGGCCCGAGCGGTTTCATTGTCGATGGAAAAATATTGCTCGGTCACACGAATGCTGGAGCCGACCGTAAAGATCACCCATAGCTATAGCGTGACCGAAATTCAGTAGTGTGGCTAGTAAACCTGATATAACATTGCCTATGGCACAATTTACTGACTGGCTCAAGAAGCAACTTTCCAACCCGCAGGTTGTATTTCTGTCGGCCGCGTTGCTGGTTCTTTTTATCATTGTTGTATATGCCGGAGGCATGTTGGCCCCGGTGCTGGCTGGCATTGTGTTTGCCTATCTGCTGGACAGCGTTGTTAAACGTATGGTCTCGCTCCGGGTGCCTCGAATACTCTCCGTCTGGATTGTATTTTTGGCCTTTATATTATTCCTCGTATTGATTGTTTTTATTCTCCTGCCCATCCTTTATACCCAGCTTTCTCAGATGGTAGCGCAAATTCCCAGTATGTTGAGTAAAGGACAATCAGCCCTGATATCGCTACCCGAAAGCTATCCGGAGCTGTTTTCCCAGGAACAGGTGCAGGAAATTATTGGTGGTCTACGCACCGATTTGACCGGACTTGGCCAGGCTTTGGTAACCAGTTCTTTATCTGGCGCAGCCAGTATTATTACTATTCTGATCTACGTCATTCTGTTGCCCATCCTGATCTTTTTCTTTCTTACCGACAAGGATCGAATACTGTTGTGGCTAAGAGACTTGCTACCGAGTGACAATCAGTTAGCGATGCGAGTATGGCACGACGTAGACGGCCAAATCGGTAATTATATTCGTGGCAAGGTGTGGGAAATACTGGTCGTCTGGATTGTCAGTTTTTTTGCCTTTTCTCTGTTAGGCCTGCAATTTTCAATGTTGTTGGCGGTATTGGTAGGGTTGTCGGTACTGATTCCCTATATTGGAGCCGCGGTAGTCACCGTTCCGGTGGTAGTGATCGCTTATTTTCAGTGGGGCTGGACCAGTGATTTCGCTACCCTGGTTATAACCTACCTGGTCATTCAGGGCCTGGATGGCAATTTACTGGTGCCCTTGCTGTTTTCCGAAGTGGTTAATATTCATCCAGTGGCTATCATCGTAGCAGTTTTATTTTTTGGTGGATTGTTTGGCGTGTGGGGGGTCTTTTTTGCCATTCCGCTGGCGACCCTGGTGCGGGCAATTATGGTCGCCTGGCCAGCCAGCAACGATCCGAATCACCTCTCAAGCTGATCGGGGTCGCCCAGACGGGGTCGCCCAGAACGGGGGCGACTGTCTTTTTACTACAAGACCGTGGATCAAGCTCCAATCCAGGGTAAAAAATGGTTACGAAATCCCCGCACCACAGATGAAAAGAGCATATATTGCGGATACCCTGGTTGATGCCCAGCTCATTGCTGACTGGTTAAAAAGCCATCTGATACCCTGCGAAATATTTCATCAGAATGCTGTTGGTGCCCTGGGGGAATTACCCGTGACATCACCCGAGGTCTGGATCAGGCGGGACTCCGATTTGAGCAAGTCAAAAGGGCTAATTGACGAAATACTGGCTCAGAAAACCGGGACGGATAAAGTATGCACTGGCTGTCAGGAGACTAATCCATTCGGTTTCGATATCTGCTGGAAATGCCAACGTCCATTCCCCGTAATTTAAACCTGGTATCAGCAGTCAGGCGTTTTTGGAAACGCTAGCCGACTGATTATATTATGATTTTGAATATGACATTTCAACACACAAGGCTCGCTCAGTCTATTAGTCTTTGTGTGTCGGAGTGCCAGTGATTTCAGGATAGTCAGTGCCAAAACGTAAAACCAGTACCCGGAAACGTCTCCCGGTCAGGCCCGTCGCCAGCCAACCCCGCTTTCTGTGGCCATTGACTATACGGTTAATGTTGGCCTTGTTTTTTTGCTTTTGTGGACTGCTGTTCTATCTAGACTATCAAATTCAGCAGCGCTTCAGGGCCGGCATCCACCCCCAACCAGCTCACATTTATGCCCGCCCACTGACTCTTGTCAGCCAACACGGGCAAACTTGGGAAAAGATACTGACCACGCTTGAGCACCTGGGGTATCGCAAACTCGACGAAGTCTCTGGTGCTGGCAGCTATGTTGTGGTTGGTAATCGTATGGATTTGTTTATCAATCCGGTTCACGGGGTTTCGAATCAACCGACTCGTATACGACTCGAGTTTTCCGATGGTCAATTAAGCAGAATACTGAATCATGCAGATGGACAGGCCGTTCGAGGGGTAAGTCTGGAGCCGGAGCTGATCGGTAGCCTCCAGCTCGGGCCCTATCAAGACCGAATTACCCTCCAGTTGCACCAAATGCCGGAATTGCTGATCAAGGCTTTATTGGCCATGGAAGATCGAAACTTTGAAAGTCATATCGGGGTCGACCTGCTGGCAATTTTGCGCGCATTATCCAATAATCTTTTCAATGAGGCCATACAGGGGGGCAGTACGATTACCCAGCAACTGGTTAAAAACCTGTTTCTCAGCCCGGAACGCGCGCTGTCTCGCAAGTTAATGGAAGCCTTGATGGCTTTAGTCATGGAAATTCGTTACACAAAAGCAGAAATTTTGCAAAACTATCTCAATGAGATTTTTCTTGGTCAGGCGGGCAACCGGGCGATACATGGTTTTGCCCTGGCCAGTGAATACTATTTTGCCCGACCAGTAGAGCAACTCAAGCTCCACGAAACAGCGCTACTGGTCGGAATGATCCCGGCTCCTTCTTTCTATAATCCGCGGCGTCATCCCGGGCGTGCGCTTGAACGACGTAATCTGGTATTGCGGACCCTGGCCAGTGTCGGGGCAATAACCACACTGACAGCGGATACGCTGGTTGCCAAACCCTTGCTACTTGCTCCTCACCGCAATTCTTCCAGTAGTCGTTTTCCAGCCTATATCGATTATCTTCATCGGCAAATAAGGCAATATTTTTCAGAGGATGTGCTACGTAGCGATGGCCTTAAACTGTTCACTTCCCTTGATGCCGAGGCTCAGAATGTTACCCAACGAGCGTTGACTCGTACGCTCTCCGAGCTGGAAATGGAAAGGGGTATTGACAATGGGCTGCTGCAGGGCGCAGCTATTGTTATCGAAGTCGAAACAGGTGAAATTCTGGCCCTGGTTGGTGATCGCAAAGCGGGGTATTCAGGATTTAATCGTGCGGTGGATGCCCAACGACCTATCGGTTCTCTGGTTAAACCGCTGGTTTATCTTACCGCCCTGGAAAGGCCAGCTGATTATTCTCTGGCCAGCATTATCGAAGATACTCCACTTACCCTTACCTCAGTGGGTGGGGAGCCCTGGTCTCCACAAAATTACGATAAATTGTTTCGTGGCAACACCAGCTTACTGGAAGCACTGACCAAATCCTATAACGTACCCACCGTTCGGCTTGGTTTATCCGTAGGGGTAGATAATGTGATTAAAACCATCAATCGACTTGGCATCAAGCGAGAGATTCCCGATTATCCTTCTCTGCTGCTCGGTGCGAACGAGCATACACCGCTAGAAATTGCACAGCTTTATCAAACAATTGCAAATCACGGCATGCGTATCCCGTTACGATCTATTAGAAGTATTAACAACCGTAGCGGGAAAACCATCGCTCGCTTCCCGCTATCCGAATCCCGGGTTGTTGAACCGGGTCCGGCGTACCTGATTGATTTTGCGCTCAAACAGGTGGTACGCCGCGGTACTGCAGCCCGATTATCTATAACCTTTTCACCGACAATGAAACTAGCCGGCAAAACGGGTACCACCGACAATTATCGGGATAGCTGGTTTGCCGGATACAGTGGGAATTTATTGACGATCGTATGGGTAGGGCGAGACGACAACAAATCCATTGGTCTTACCGGTTCAAGTGGTGCAATGCGTGGATGGCAGAATATTATGTCGGAACTATCACTCGAGCCCGCTGAATTTGATCCACCTGACCAGGTGAAGTTTATGGATATCGATCCTGTCTCTGGATTACTGGCCGGGAATGGTTGCGATCAAAAGCTGTCTTTGCCCATTTTATCCAGCGCCCCGATCACCCGCTACGCCGCTTGCGCCGGTTTTATGGGCAAAATCCAGAACTGGTTTGGGATTGAGATTGGTGATCAGGTTGGCCCTCAGCCAATGAATAAAAAGGTGGAAGACCGGCGCTGATCAGTACTGGCTTTCAGTTGCAACTTCTCCCTCTAAAACTTTCGACTCCCTGGTTTTTAGCACCGCCGCAATCACTGCTCCCACCAACATAACCAGCCAGCACAAATAAACCCAGATAAAGAAAATCGGAATGGTCGCTAACGCACCATAGATCAATTGATACGATTTGAAGTTCGAGATATAGAATGCAAATCCCTGCTTGGTAATCTCGAACAAAATTGTTGCGACAACGCCTCCAGCGAGAGCGTGGTGGAATTTGACTTCTGTATTTGGAATTGCTTTGTAGAACAGAACATAGGCGCCCAGTTCGAACAGTATAGGGATGTACCTCAATACAAATCGGGTCGCACCAGCCAACAAAGACTGTTCAGAAAATATCATCGCCGAAAGCATCGCCGAACTCATGGAAAGACTTATCGCGGTCAACAACGGGCCAAGGGTTATGACCGCCCAGTAAACAATCAGTCGCTGGAAAAATGGTCTGCCCCGCCGGATTCGCCAAATATCATTGAAGGCGTCCTCAATGGTAGCGAGGAGCAATAAACTGCTGATCATAAGGAATACCAGGCCTACTGCTGTTAACTCACCAGCCTTATCGGAGAACTCATGTAGGTAGCTCTTTACCGATTCTCCGGCGGTTGGTACAAAGTTCTGGTAGATAAATGTTTCCAGGGTTTCCGACCATGTTTCAAACACCGGAAACAGGGACAGCATGGATAATATTACGGTTAGCAGCGGCACCAGTGAAAGCAGTGTAGTAAATGACAGCGCTGAAGCTACTCTGAAACACCTGTCCTCACAGAACCGGTTCACGACACTGTTAATAACAGTTAACGTGTTTTTCGTAGTGCGGGTAATCTTTTCCAAAAGTATTGCCTCCGGCTGCCAACCGTTTTATATTCACATCAAGGAGCCTCTACCAATGAATAGTGGCGTCCTCCAGTATACCAGCAGCCAATTTACCAGCCCAACCTGGTGCAGGGTATTCAATAGATCATAACTAATGAAGCAAATCTGTTACTTCGATCGCTTTATCAGACGCCACGCTGACGCAGGCCCAAAAGCTCCTTCCGGGGCCCTCCAGACAACTACTATTCCATTATTATATCCATGCAAACTGTAAACTTTATCCGGATGGCCGACGGCACCAAAGAAGAATATGATCTCCTCGAAGAGGCTGAAAAAGCCTACTGCGAATCGTTGCCCGATCGACTGATGACAGCAATGCAACAGCTGGAGAATTCTTTTTCCGGGTATCGGGTTTCGCGCCTGGAACACTCTCTCCAGTCGGCGACCCGTGCACTGGAGGCAGGTGAAGATGAGGAAATGATTGTGGCTGCTTTATTGCATGACATCGGTGATCCACTGGCACCTGCGGCGCATAGCGAATTTGCTGCCGCGATCTTGCGACCTTATGTTTCAGAACGTGTTTACTGGATCATTAAACACCATGGACTGTTTCAAACCTATTACTACGCGCAACACCGCGGTCAGGATCCGAACATGCGAGACGTGTTTAAAGGACACAAGTGGTATCAGGACTGTGTAGACTTCTGCGCTGATTTTGACCAGAATTGTTTTGATCCGGAATATCCGGCCAAATCACTGGAGTTCTTCCGGCCAATGGTTGAACGGGTTTTTACTGTTCAAAAAAACTTTAATTTCTAGTGCATCGTCACTCCAGGCCTGGTGGATTCCGGAGACCACCAGTAGCGCCATGGCGCCCTGTCAATTTTATGTTAACAGGGGTCCAGCGATACTGCTTTCGGGTACAGTTTTTTTTGGCTCGCCGAGATCATACATCTAGATTGCTTACAGAAAACGCGTTCTTTTCAATAAACTCCCGGCGTGGTTCTACCTGATCTCCCATTAAAGTAGTAAAGGTTTCATCAGCGCCAATGGCATCGTCAATGGTCACTTTAAGCAGTCGCCGCACCGTGGGATCCATCGTAGTATCCCATAGCTGCTCCGGATTCATTTCTCCCAGGCCTTTGTATCGCTGAATACTTACTCCCTTTTTCGCTCGTGCAAGTATCCACTCGACTGATTCGGCAAATCCTTCTATTTCATTCGCTGACTCGCCCCAGGTAATCGTTATCGGCCCTTTTTCGATGTCTTTTAATCTGGTCGAAAACGCCACCATACTGCGATACTCCGCGCTTTTTAAGAAACCTTCTCCCAGTCGAACAGAGCTGATAAGCCCATACTGTTGTTTGTCAATTCGTATTTCTCGAGTAGTGGAGTCAAAATGTACACTGTATTGGGTGGTTTCAGACTTCTTTACATTCAACACCTGTTCCATTGCGAGGATAATTCTTTCGACCTTGCCAGGCTCCAGGTCTTCTACCAGAATAGGTTCAATCTGTAGTAAGGCACCCAATACCACGGTGCTGTAGCGACGAGACAATCTGGTCACGGTGGATTGCACCGACTGCAAATCCATTATCATCGATTTAAGTGCTGTACCGGTCAGCTCTCCACCGTCCTGCATTCGTAGAACTGCATTCTCGGTTGCCACTCCCAACAGATGACTGCTCATTTCACTGTCATCCAGCAAATAGGTCTCTTTCTTCTTGGCAGACATTTTATATAGTGGTGGTTGCGCAATATAGATGTAACCTCGTTCCAGCAGCTCTGGCATTTGACGAAAAAAGAAAGTCAACAACAGTGTCCTGATATGTGAGCCATCAACATCCGCGTCTGTCATTATAATGATTCTATGATAGCGTAGTTTGTTAATGTTAAAATCTTCTTTGCCAATCCCGGTGCCCAACGCAGTGATCAGGGTAGTGACCTCGTCTGAGGTCAGCATTTTGTCGAAACGCGCCTTTTCCACATTTAATATTTTACCCTTAAGTGGCAAAATTGCCTGGAATTTACGGTCCCTGGCCTGCTTGGCGCTGCCGCCTGCTGAATCCCCTTCCACCAGATAGATTTCACACAACGCCGGATCTTTTTCCTGGCAGTCTGCCAGCTTGCCTGGCAAGCCACCCAGATCAAGTGCACTTTTGCGCCGTGTAAGTTCCCTGGCTTTTCTTGCTGCCTCCCGTGCCCGCGCTGAATCCACTATTCGACTGGCAATAATTTTCGCTTCTGATGGGTGCTCCTGGAGAAAATTACTGAGATTTTCAGACACCATTGCTTCCACCGCACCCTTCACTTCAGAAGAGACCAGCTTGTCTTTCGTTTGTGAAGAAAACTTTGGGTCAATTACTTTTACCGAAAGTACTGCCATTACTCCTTCTCGGCAATCATCGCCACTCAGGGATACTTTCTCTTTCCTGGCCAGACCCAACCCGTTAATATAACCATTCAGGGTTCTCGTCATTGCAGCTCGCAGCCCGGCCATATGCGATCCGCCATCTTCCTGGGGAATATTATT
>CAYOGN010000248.1:0-11147 GCA_964403545.1 uncultured Gammaproteobacteria bacterium | reverse complement strand
CGCCCGTTAACCAGGTGTTCATCGATAATTTCATCGATATCCTCCTCGTCCACATAGCTGTACCAAACCTGTTCCGGATAAACCACCAACACCGGGCCTTCATCACACCGGTCGAGGCATCCCGCCTCGTTAATGCGCACCTTGCCCTTGCCATAAAGCCCCATCTCCTTTAATCGCCTCTTGGCATGGTCTCGAAATTGAGGGGAATTGAAGTCAGCGCAACAGCGGCGACCATTATCTCGCTGGTTCTGGCAAAAAAATGCATGCCGTTGGTAATATTCATCTGTCATTAGTCTGGTTTTTCCATGCGCCGGGTTCTGAGAATCTGCAATGGATTTTATCCTATGAATGCGTCTGGTGCCCTTTCCGGGTAATATTTTCGCATGGCATTAAGATCTTGAGAGGATACTTTAGATCCCAATCCATGTAATAATTCCCTGATGAATAGTCGCCGCCAATACAGCCCTGTCGATCAGTTAATATGCGGTATCAGTGGCACCCTGCAAACTTTGTTTGCTTCGCCAAGAGCTGCTCGCCCTTACCCGGTATCCGGTTTGGAACAAGCGCTGTCTGATCAGGAGAAACGCAAGTCAGCTGGATATATGCGCGTTAATCACGTGGGTGAGGTCTGCGCTCAGGCGCTCTACCATAGCCAGGCGTTAACTGCGACCAATCCGAAAATCAGGGAACAGATGAAATCTGCCGCGGCAGAAGAAACCGACCATCTCGCCTGGTGTGAGCAACGTCTTGATGAACTCGATGCGGGTAAAAGCCTGTTAAACCCATTGTGGTATAGCGGTGCTTTTGCCATCGGAGTGGCCGCAGGTCTCGCCGGTGACAAATGGAATTTGGGGTTTGTCGCTGAAACCGAACGTCAGGTTGTTAAACACCTGGAATCCCATCTGGCCGCGTTACCCGAACAGGATTTGCGTAGTCGTGAAGTGGTCGCGCAAATGCAACAGGACGAGGAGGCACACGCAGTAATGGCAGTCAAAGCGGGAGCTGAAAATCTGCCAGGCCCGATCAAGGGATTGATGAAGCTGGCTTCGGGGGCAATGACCCGGATAGCCTACTGGGTCTAGGGGGCACCTAGTTTTTCTCAGGGTCAAATTTCGGTGGTCGCGGGTATCTTGATGTGATATCAAAGTGGGTCAGATCCATATGGCTACGGGTATATTCATTGGATGCATCTCTTTGCGGCTGGAAATCCCAACCCTGGTAGCGTCCCACGCGAAGCGCCTTATATACTGCCTTTCTTCGCTTCTGGCTTGCAATCACTTTGTCGCGCAAATCAGCGGGATCCCAATGCTGTGCTGCCTGACCCCTGAAGCGCCCCAGGGTATCCTGAAGCTCGGGATCCATTGCCAGATTATTCAACTCGCTGGAATCGAGCTCAAGATCAAATAGTTGCTCCGGGTCTGTTTGGCACTGTATATACTTGTACTTGCCCGAGCGGATCATCAACATTGGCGCACCGGTTCCTTCTGCAAGATATTCGCTGATAGCGACGCCAGGATCACCTTCTACTTTGCCATCACACTGTGGTAACAGGCTGCGCCCGCATAAGGGATCAATTTCTTCAGGTCGTTGAACCCCGGTGTTTTCTTGTGCCAGATCAAGCAAGGTTGGCAGGATATCGACCTGGGCAACCGGGCAACTGATGCGCCCCGGTTTGAATCGGGATGGTCGATGAATGATCAGGGGAATTCGACACGACCATTCACGAAACGACATTTTGTACCAGAGGCCGAATTCACCCAGCATATCTCCATGGTCAGCGGTAAATATGATTGTTGTGTCCTGCTCCATATTGCACGCGACCAGGGTGTCCTGTAATTTTCCCACCCATTCATCGACATAAGAAACATTGGCGTAATAAGCACGTCTGGCATTTAATATTTCCTGCCCGGTCAGGTCCACTGCATCCAGCGCAATCACTTTTTCCAGGCGTTTACTATGGGCGTCCTGCTGATCCGCCGAAGGTCGCGGGATGGAAGGCGAGGAAATATTTATATCCCGATACAGATCCCAGTATTTTTTGCGGGTGGCGTAAGGATCATGGGGATGAATAAAACTTGAAACCAGACACAGGGGGCGTGGATCTTCGCTACGTGCGTGATTGAATATAGCCTTGATAGATTCTGCTCCCACCTCATCGTCGTAGGTCAGCTGATTGGTAATGGCTGCCACGCCAGCCTGCTTGACGCTGGACATGTTGTGATACCAGAGATCAATTCGATCATCCGGATGCGTCCAGTCTGGCACCCAGCCAAAGTCCGCTGGGTAGATATCGGTAGTTACCCTGTCCTCAAATCCGTGTAATTGATCTGGCCCGACAAAATGCATTTTTCCGGCCAGGCAAGTGCGATAACCCATCAGCCTGAGGTAATGGGCAAAAGTCGGCATGGTGGCAGGCATATAGGCCGCGTTGTCGTAGCCACCACAGCGAGAGACATTCTGTCCGGTCATAAAAGCGTAGCGTGCCGGCGTGCATAGCGGGCTGCTACTGTAGGCGGCATCAAACACAATGCCATTGGAGCCAAGGCGATCAATGTTAGGGCTCACAACTTCACTATTATGATAACAACCTAACGCCAGCGCGGTTAGCTGATCCGCCATAATGATCAGGATATTCTGGTTTTTGTGGGCGTCAGTCTGAACCATTTGTTGGAGCACTAGAGTATGCGAATACTTTTCCGCTTGTTTTTATAAATCAGTTCGGCGGGATCAGCAACTACCGTTCCGGGGGCGGCCAACAGTAATATTGCTGAACCGAGACCGGAAAAGTCATTACGAAAATGAACTGAACTCTTAAGTGCAATAATGGAAGTATTTGCCGGCTCCACACCCAGATGTCGAAAAATGGACTGATCAGCAGCTTGCACCGGTTTGGATACCAGCACAACTTTCACGCCGCCGGTTTCTACCAGCGCACAGGGCCCCAGTGTCATGTGTGCCCCCTTATACATAGGCCCGGTGGCGATAAAGTTTCCATCAGCCAGCGCCAGCACTGTACACTGGCAAGGATAGGGCTTTTGCCCCGCCTGCCCTGACTTGCCACCCAACAACGCGTCAAACCGTACACCAATACCCGCCGCCGTTGCCAGGGAAACCGTTTCGGGGTCTGACAATGCACCGAATACCGCATTGGTTGCCCCGGCCTGAATGAGCGCCTGTAGTATACCGGTAGTATCTCCGGCGCCACCGCCTCCGGGATTGTCCTGGGTATCTGCAATCACAACAGTACCTGCAGACTTGTCAGAATGTTTTATCGCCTCGGCGACACCTTGTTTGACTGGCCAGATTTTTTGATAAAAAGTCGCTTCTTTGCCCTGAACCAGATCAATTATCCGATCCGCAATAGTATCGGCAGCTCGCTGGGTCGTGGCATAGGCAAGTACGGCGGGACCTACGTCATAAATATCTGATAAATGAAATCCACAGGCGAATGAGACTGATTGCACATCACTGCCGATATACCCCTGCAGCGAATTGTAGATACTGTTGCAGGGTTCGATCAGTGAGCAGCCACAATTGAGGGCAATAATGAAGTCGACCTGCCGAAAAGCTGAAAACAGGGTCGTACCGGATGCAATCAAGTGATCAAGTAAATCAGCCGCACGTGCGCCGGTCTCACCCATATCAATATGGGGATAGGTGCGAAAAATATCCATCGCTGTGGCATGCCTGACCATTAATGGCGTGACGTTGGCATGCAAGTCGAGACTCACTACTATCGGAATTTCATCACCAACCACTGATCTGATTCGACTGAGAAATTCTCCCTCTCCGTCTTCCAGATGCTCGCAGACCATGGCGCCATGAAGGTCGAGATAGATCCCATCCAGCGGCAGCGCCTGCGCAATCAGGTCGAGAAATTGGCTGGCAATCTGCTCAAAGGCATCTTCGCTCACATGAGCGCAAGGTGTAGCAGCGCACCACAGGAGCGGCACCAGATCGTGGTGCTTGTATTTCAGCCGTTCAATGGCACCCGTAACAGGGAGATGTACACCAGCAGTATTCTCAAACAGTGCGTCTCCAATGGATAGTCCCGGCCATTCATCGGCACGCTCAAAATCAGCATACTCCGCTTTGATTGTGGCAAATGTGTTTGTTTCATGCTGCCAGCCACCTATTCCGATACGCGCCATAGGGTTAATTCCGGTGTACGGCAGGTGATGAGTTTTCACCCCTGGTAGCCCACATCGCAGCGAACAGGAAACTGAGGAATGCACCGATACCAACCGTCAATCCAATGGCTTTCAAAGGCGGCGTCTGCGATACCACCAGGATTCCAAACACCAGAATTGTGGTAACCCCGCACACCCACAAAGAATTGAATGTGGTATTCCATTCATCAGAATTACCCGGCAATCGATTGAAGAACAAGGCGTAGTCCAGCCCCAGGCCAACCACCAGCATCAGCGAAATCAGGTGGAACACACTGAGTGGATTGCCGAAGGCAACCAACAGTGCAGCAGTCACTACAGCAGCTGAAAAGGTAGGTACCATGATTTTAAATGGACGCCATATTGATTTGAATGCATACGCCAGCAACAAATATATTGCCAATATACACCCTAGCATAATAACCGAAATCCTGGATACACTACGTGCCACCAGATCGGTGGCAGATGTTTTAAGATGCATATAAATCACCCCATCATGCTCATTTGCAAAGCGATTTAAAGTACCTGCATCTTTAACCCCGTGTAGCAACACTACACCACCAGCTTCCTGCTCAAAATTAAAAAGTAATGGCGCCAGGCGTTTACCGATATCCCGCTGGAGGAATTCCTCTACCTCTATGGGCTGGCGCTGAGCCAGCAGCTCAAGATCACTCAAAAACGGATCAAATACGCCAGGCTTAAACGGTGTATCGACCAACGCTTCAGTCAGCTTTTGCCCGATTGATGATATGTCTTTCAGTGCGCCGAGATTTTGCTGTTGTCGTTGCTTGCTTGGCAGAAACTGGGCGGCCATATCGTATCCGGTCAGATGCTGATCTGCGATAAGTTGATCCAGATACGGTTCAATTAATTCACTTTTTTGCAAAACAGCATTTTTGTCTGGTGCGGTAATGATCATCATGCTACCCCCATACCAATACCCCAGATCAGCGCGCAATAATTTTCCTTCGGCTCGTCGACTATCATTTATCGGACTAAGAGAATCAACATCAAGATGCAACACTGGTGAATCAGTAACAAACATAAGGGCAAAAGCCGATACCCCCACTACCAGTACCAACGGGCGAACCCGGCTGGCTTTCCTGGCTAAACGAGATAATAATTTATGAAACCCTTGCAGTCCATGAGGTCTGTCAGATTGATTCCAAATCAATAGCGGCAATACCCAACGGGAGAACAGGGCTGCTGTGAGCAATCCAATAATGGTAAACAAGCCGAGTTGGCGCAATCCGCTGAAGCCGGAAACAAGAAACGTTGCGTAAGCGGCCATCGTCGACAGCACGCCGAGGCGCAAGGTAGGCCAGATTTTTTTGACATATGCCATGTCTTTATTGCCATTGCGCACCAAACCGGTCAACAAATGAATCGGATAGTCCACTGCTACGCCAGCCAGGGTAATACCGAACGCCAGGGTGATTCCGTGAATTTGACCATAGAACAACAAAATGCCAGCGGTTGCCGTGATGATTCCCGCCACCAGCGGCGCAAATACCAGCACCAGCATTGGCACCGATCGATACACCAGGAAAAGAAACAGGGTAACAAAGATAAGCGCAAGCCAGGTCAGTAGTCGAATATCCTCTCGGATATCTTCTCCAGACTCAACCGCAAAGGCAGCAGGACCAGTAAGGGTTAGTTCCAGACCCGGTCGTCGTATCTTTTCAAAAGCCACCCGGATTGCCTGAATCGCCCTTATCTGCACCTCTAACCGAGTCACTTTGGCATCGATCTCAGCAAGAATTAATGAGCGCTGATGGTCTTTGGAGAACCAGAGCCTTTGAAATTCTTCGGGTTTTTTATGTTTACTTAGCTTTCCTTGCCAGTTCTCAAGTAATACCAACACTTCCCCACTGGGGTCTTTTCGCAAGAACCGTTTCTCCAGCCCGGCCTGGGATGATGCCAATCCCCGTAATCGCTCGGACAGCATATCCCTCAATCCCTCGACGGTGAAAATTTCCCCAAGATCCCGATGGCTCAGCAAATAGCGATTGTCGACCACAAAATTCAAAGCTTTATCACTAAGCTCGGAAGTACTGTTCACCACCTTGCGAAATATTGTTGAAGTCCCGAGCGCATCGGTCAGCTGTTGATTGGATTGCACCAGTTGTTCTGGCGAAAGCCCGCTGAGGGCGATAAACACCATATTGGTTGAGGCACCATTGTCCAGCTGATAGTGGAGCAATCGTTCGACCTTGCTGGAAGGTTCGGGCAGGAATAGCGACAGATCAGTGGATACTTTGATCTTTAGCCCGATAATCAACATCGAAGCAAGCAAAATCAGAGTTGCCAATACTGCCTTTGTAAGGGATCGGGTTTCCACCCCGTTACTACTTGATCATGATATATGACAAAACCAGGCTGGTTTCATCGCCGTCAGCATTGAATATTTCGATCACTTTTATCAGACCGTCACTACCGCTTAATTCAATTCTTTCAATTTGTTGAAGCACCTCCAGGGTTTTTGGAATGAGTCTTACAGACCAGTCTGATCCATCCCCGGTCATTTCCACCTCGTAACTTTCCGTCAACAACCTCAAGTTTCCAGCCAACGTGGCTTTGATTCCTTCCACCACCGTTCTCAAATCTTCAGATGAGGCGATTGAATATTGCTTGATTGTTGGTTCTCCCCTGGGCGGCGTTTTTTCAATGACCAGTTTGTCACCATCGATTTCTATTCTCTCGATAAATGGTGATTCAATAATCTTCTGAAGGAAATCCGGTGCCCGATAATGCATTCGCCCGGTTAACTTTAACTTGTTCAACAGAAACGAAGAAGTTCGGTGCTCGACAAAAGTCAATTCGGCTTCTTTTACCGCCGCCAGCTTTTCCATCAACAATTCGGTGCTCCACCCAACCTGACCTGCAACAGCATTTTGGTGGGTCAATACCAGTAATGACACTGCAATAAGGGGCCTCCAGAACAAAAGTACAAATTTCATTAAGCAAATTTTTCCAGCCAGTGTGCCCACTCAGCCGGGCCTGAATTTTCGGGGAATAGCATCATGCTGACTGCGCATGAAGCAAACTATACGCGAAATTAGTCCACCAGATATGATTCAGGGTTCCCTGCGATGAGATTGCTGTACGAACCAGCCGGCAAACGGGGATTATAGCGAATCCTGAAGTTCTGTAACTACTGATTATGAATGCTGCCTGGTTTGACGGGAAGTCGATCTTCCCTGGTTACCGAAGTAATGACCAGATCATATTCGAAATATACTACAAAGTCAGCATATGACCAGCTACTGACGGGCGGATCTCCAACTACGGGTATACTGCCCTTTGGCTCACCAAAATTTTCTCTCACGCTGGCCCGTGATTGCCCTCTGATCGGCAATCCACGCTCTTTTTCTATGCTGGCAAAGCTCATCATTTCGGCAGCGCTACTGCGGCCTGGATCGATTAAAGTCAACAGGCAGACTGCTACAAAAGATACGATAATTTTGCTGCTGGTGTGATACATGCTTCCTGTTCCATTTGTCGGTCTCAGGCGAATTCTAACAATGATCAGCCTTGCCTGCCATGCAAATTCCCCGGAAGATAGGATGACAGTATTGCGGTTACCGCACCCAGCAATAACAACGCAACACCCTGATGGGCTACGCCCAATGCTACCGGAACTTTAAGTAACAATGTCCAGATTCCCAGTGTCACCTGAACCAGGACAAAAACAATCGCAACTATCGCAAGCCGTCGAACCCATACTCGTGGATCCAGGCGAAAAACCTGGATTGCAAATCCCAGCACTGAACATAAGACAATGATCGCCAGCCAGCGATGAAAAAACTGGATTGCTATTGGGTTTTCAAACAGGTTTCTCCACCATGGAAGCAATGACCACAACATATCTGGCATCCAGTCCTGCCCCATCTTCGGCCACGTATTGTAAATAAAACCTGCCCGGGTACCTGCCACTAACCCCCCGGTGCCAATCATCAACATCAACAAGCAAAACAATGCCATCGCAGGCCAGGCAAAATCTGGCACCCGCATTTTTAGAAAAACAGAACCTTCTTTTTCTTTATCCAGTAAACCGGAAATCAGACGTACCATCCACGCATAGATCACCACCGCAACAAGCAGGTGAGCAGTAAGTCTGTATTGGCTAACATGGGGGTTATCGACTAGTCCGCTCATTACCATATACCATCCCAGCATTCCCTGACACGCCCCGAGAATGAACAGTAGCCACAACCTGGTTTTTAACCTGGCTGGAACAACCCCCCTGGATAGAAAGATTACAAACGGGACGAAAAAAACAAGGCCAATCAGCCGTCCAAACAAACGGTGAAAGTACTCCATAAGAAAAATAAACCGAAAGTCTGATAGAGAAAACTCACCATTAACTATCTTGTACTCTGGGAATTGCTGATATTTCTCAAAAGCCTCCATCCAGGCAATTTGATTCAGCGGGGGCAGCACGCCCATTATTGGTTTCCAGTCCACCATCGATAATCCTGATCCAGTCAACCTGACCGCCCCTCCCAGAATAACCATGGCAAAAACCATTGTTGCACACAGGCCAAGCCACCACACCATCAGAATGCGGTACTTATCACTCACAACTATAATGTTTTACCGGAAAAATTACGCTGTGACCCGCTGGCAATCAATTTTGCCAGCGGTCAAACACCAGTGAGCAGTTGGTACCACCAAATCCAAAACTGTTGCTCATGGCGGTTCGCAAATCTATTTGCTCTACTGGCTCACGTACAATTGGATATTCTGCAGCCGCTGCGTCGATATTGAATATATTGGCGGATGCCGGAATAAAACCGTGCTCCATCATTAGCAGCGTGTATATAGACTCGTTGACCCCGGCCGCGCCTAGCGCATGACCACTCACAGACTTTGTTGAACTGATCAAGGGAATTTCCTGGGGAAAAACTTCTGATATAGCTTCAAGTTCTTTGGTATCCCCAACCGGAGTACTGGTACCATGGGCATTAATATACTGTACCTTATTTGCGACTCCACTCAACGCCTGGCGCATACAGCGCACGGCACCCTCACCGGAAGGTTGAACCATGTCATAACCATCAGAGGTGGCACCATAGCCCACCAGTTCCGCGATAATATTTGCTCCGCGAGCCAGGGCATGGTCCAAATTCTCAAGTACTACGACCCCTGCACCGCCGGAAATAACAAACCCGTCCCGATCTCTGTCGAAAGGACGAGACGCGAGTTCCGGCGTATCATTGAATTTTGAAGACATTGCACCCATACCATCAAAGAGTACGGAAAGACTCCAGTGCAATTCTTCCCCACCACCAGCAAATACTACATCCTGCTTGCCGAGTTGAATCAACTCTGAACCATGCCCAATGCAATGTGCGCTGGTGGAGCAGGCTGAACTGATAGAGTATGAAACACCTTTGATCTTGAATGCGGTGCCAACGCAAGCGGGAATTGTGCTTGCCATCGTCTTGGTGACCATATAGGGCCCGACCCGCCGAATGCCCTTTTGTCTGAGTGTATCAGCAGCAATGACAATATTCTCGGGGGAAGCACCTCCGGTACCAAGCAACAATCCGGTTCGTTCGCTACTCACAACGGTTTCCGGTAACGCTGCATGGGCCACAGCTTCTTGCATCGCAATATAACTATAGGCTGCCGCATCCCCCATAAATCGGTAGAGCTTACGGTCAATCAATTCCTTGGCATTGATTTTAATAGAGCCATGTACCCGGCTACGCATGCCCAGATCTGCATATTCCTGACAAAACTCTATACCTGACCGACCTTCTCTCAGGTTGTTTAAAACGTCAATTTTATTGTTGCCAAGGCTGGATACGATGCCATACCCGGTTATTACAACTCGCTTCATTTACGCCTCTTCTCAAATCCAGGGTTTAACTGGAATAATAATAAAATGATTCACCCGAAGAATGCAAATTGAAATACATAAACTTAAGTATAATGTTGGGGTCTCAATGTCCAATTTAAAGCTCTGAGCCCATCAATCATAACGTCTTGGACCGCTAGAATGTACTGGTGTTCTTGAACAACCCGACACGTAAATCCTTGCAACTATATACTTGTCTGCCGTCGGCCAGAACTTCGCCATCTGCAATGCCCACCGTAAATCTTCGCATGATAACGCGTTTGAACACAATTTTATAAACCAGTTTCTCACAGGCTGGAGTAATCTGGCCAGTAAATTTAATCTCTCCTGCGCCTAGCGCCCTGCCATGGCCTTCGCCACCGCGCCAGCCCAATGAGAAACCTATCAGCTGCCATAGCGCATCCAGTCCTAGGCAACCCGGCATAACCGGGTCCCCTTCAAAATGGCAATTAAAAAACCAAAGCTCGGGATTAATATCCAGCTCGGCCACGACAATCCCTTTGGAAAACTCTCCACCATCGTCATTAATTTCAATTATCCGATCAAACATCAACATATTCGGCAATGGTAGTTGGGCATTCCCCGGACCAAACAAGCGGCCATGACCACAGTCCAGTAATTCTTCTTTGCTGAACTGGTTTTTATTTTGCTTCAAAAAATTACTCCATATTTGACAGGAAACCACGGATTTTAACGCAGTATGGATCAAAACCGGTACCGAAAATCAATTACAGGTCACATCTGCCAATGTAGAAATTTATGTCAGATTATCAGATTGGAAGCGTAAGTTAGTTGAAGGTGCTTCTGGTTAAGACAGGGTGAGTCAAGTGGAGACACAAAAATCTTTCAATCCTGTTCACGTCTATTATCCGCATCCTGCAGGTAATGATAAAAGGCAGGGTGTCCATTTCAATAAATACCGAGCAAATAGTAACGACCATATTTGAATATACGATTGCCACATATACAAAGGTTTTGATTCCGTTGCCCCGACGACTCACCTGCCTTGCAAGTTAAAAATTTAACCATTGGTTGTTGGTCAGGGGTGTGAAAAGACAATCCCGGTGTAGTTAAATAAAAAAATTAATTGGCTATTAATGTTGACATTGAAT
>CAYOGN010000247.1:0-11197 GCA_964403545.1 uncultured Gammaproteobacteria bacterium | reverse complement strand
GTCTGCTGCAGCAAATTGATAAAGATTCACTTTCTGCAAGCTCGGAAATTTTGAGTGATATTGGTAACAGTGAAATGATGCTGGTGGAGAAACTCGCGGAACTAACCGCCAGACTCGAAGTAATCAGAGAAGAGTCTGTTAAAAATGCGGTTTATGTAAAGCGAATTGCCATTGGTTTTATCGTTTTGACTTTACTGGCGGCGGCCATTTTTTTTATTGCGATGCTGTTGTTGATTATCAGAAAAAATATCTCCAAACCGTTGCAATTACTCACTGATACCATCAATGCGTTTACTGCGCTGCAAAAAGTAGAAGAATCCGAGTTTGAAAAAGGTCTGATGGTAAGACACGATGAGCTGGGTCGTATGAGCCGCAGTTTTAACCGGCTGAAACACGATTTGTGGAATCAGGGCCGGGCTCTTCACGACGCCAAAGAAGACGCCGAAAGAGCGAACCGGGCCAAATCGATGTTTTTAGCGGCCGCAAGTCATGACTTGCGACAGCCATTGCACGCGATGCAGATGTATATCGCAGCATTGCGCCAAAAAATGGATAACCAGGAAGCCCTGTCCATAGTCGACGACATTGATGCCGTGTCAATTTCTGCGGCGCGGCTACTGAGCGCGCTGCTCGATGTCTCTCAGCTCGAAGCCGGTGCCATAGAACCGAGTATCCAGGATTTTCCGGTGCAAGACGTTTTGAGCCGGGTTTTTCGTGAATTTGCCCCGTCAGCAAAGCAAAAAGGCCTGGCGTTTAAACTTGTTCCTTCCCGTTTATCTGTGCGAAGTGATTCTGTTTTACTAGAGCGTATCCTGGGCAATTTTGTATCGAACGCGATACGATATACCGGCCAGGGGAGAATTTTGATCGGCGTGCGTCGGCGCGGTGACAAACTTGCCATTGAGGTATGGGATACGGGCCCTGGGATTCCCGATAACCAGACCCTGGCCATATTTGAGGATTTTCATCAGATCGACAATGAGGAGAGAGACAGAAGCAAGGGCCTCGGTCTCGGCCTTGCCATCGCGAAACGACTGGCCGCGTGTTTGTCACATGAAATTCAGTGCGATTCCGTTGTAGGACGCGGATCCCGATTTGCCGTACTGGTTGCAGTTGGTCAGGCGCAGTCTGCACAGGCAGTAGATTCCAGGATACTGGAAAACCTGAATGATCGATTGTCAGGTCTTCGTATCCTGTTGATTGAAGATGATATGGATGTATTAAAAGCAACCCGGAATTTGCTGGAATCCTGGGGCTGTGAGGTGATCAGCGGGCGAAACGTGGATGAAGTCGTCGCTGCTGTTGAAGGCCAGTCGAAACGACCTCCGGATATTATTATTGCGGATAACCGGTTGCCCGGTGGGGCAGAAGGAGTGGAGATTGCCAGTCATGTTCAAATGATAATTGGACATGAAATCCCCACTGTCATTATTACCGGCGATGTGCAGGAAAGTCACATCAGGGAAATCGCGAACCAGGGTTATCAGGTGATGTACAAACCCGTGCAGCCAGCCAAATTACGAGCACTGATTTCACAGTTGACCAGACAAATGTGAATTTTTATTTGGCTTATATGGGCAGGTTGAACTTCGACTTACCGCGTCTATGGATTTTTCTTTAATCTGGAGTAAATGGCAACGGCTTCGGTGCGGTTGGCCACCTTCAGTTTTTTAAAAATTCCGGATACATGCATTTTTATGGTACCTGTTGATAACCCTAACTCATCCGCGATGGCCAGATTGGACTTGCCGGATTCGATAAGCTCGAGTACCTGTAGCTGCCTGCGTGTTAATCCGCTTTTTTCCCCTGACGTCCGGGGCTGATTGCTGTTATTTTCATCCGCCGGATCAACCTGTTGGCTCTCATTCAACCGTAAAACATGGGGCGGGATGTAGATGCCACCATCCAGTACCAACCGAACAGCACTGACGGTTAAATCCGGGGTCATGGTCTTGGGAATATAGCCCATGGCGCCGGCTACCAGGGATTGTCGAATGGAGTCGATATCCTCCTTGACCGAGACAATAATCACTGGCACGTCGGGCCAGGCGGCACAAATTGTTTTGATGCCGATATCCCCCTCCATGCCCGGCATCATCAGATCCAGAAGCAAGAGATCAACCGGATCATTTTGGGCAAGAATGTCGGTTACTTGCTGCAGGCTATTGGCTTGTAAAATGTTCGCTCCGGGGGAAGCCATATCGATCAATAGAGCCAGACCACCCCGTACCAATGCGTGGTCATCGGCAATAACGATTCGTAAACCGGGTTGATCCCTTTCTTTTTCGCCAATTTGGCCTGTCATGTCTATAAAATATGTTTGATTTGAAGCGCATATAATGAATCAATACCCAAATCGCTTGCCAGCAACCGATCCCTCTGAGCCAATTATTCCTCGTGAGCGGACACCACATAGTTTACAGACTCTTTGCTTCAGTTCGCAAATCAGGCAAGCCAGCGAATCAATGGTCAGGCTGATCCAAATTGTTGGAATAGCCTGTTAAGAGAATATAAGGGTGAAAAAACTACCGCACATTGTCAATATAAAGCCTGCTGATCTACTGCTGGTGGCGGGGTTATTGATGGCATCCTCCTGCGTCGCCCAGGAGGAGCAATGGTGGCCAGCCCGAATCAATGTTTACAATCCGGCGTGTACAGATGGCGATGTAACCTGCTGGACTGATCCACGAAACCAGTCGGAGAAACTTGATCTGGTGGATTATGTTCCTTTGATGCTGTCTGAGGTGGCAAAAAAACATCATATATGTGTTTCATTTCCCCATATGAAAGACTCCTACTTCGCCGGCGTCGCCTATGGCATTATTACCGAAGGAAAACGCCTCCGGCAAAAAATTACGCTGGTGGAGGCGGGTGCCATAAGAGAGCGGGGCCTGGAAAAACAGATTCGACTGGTGGCTTATTATTACACCCCAGGCATGCATATCTTTCTGAAACGCGGTGCTGTGGCAATGGCGCCATCGGACCAAATGATCACCCAGGCCCGGATCGCCATCGACCAGGCCGTGAGGCTGTTGGAAAACAAGGGGATGGCAACGGGTGGCCGACCCGAATTTAACCGCACCGGTCGTTTGATTGAACATGCCCAGCCGCCGTTTATCATCGTAACGCCAAAAACCGTTGCCGAATTTGATACCTCTACCACCCTGGCGCCGGGCGGATGGATGCCCGAGTTTTCGGTAGACTGAAAGGTAAGGAGTATTGAGGCATGAAAATCGGGCGCGGGTCATTACAGGAAAATTTAGCGATGCAACCGCAGGGCGAGTCGATTACCGGGCTAAAAAAATTGCCAGTCAGTCCTCTGGTTAAATTGATGGTTGGTCGGCGCATCAAACAGGTTTTCCCCGAGATAAATACGCAAACCGGCAGATTGTTGCTGGATATCAAAAACCTGAACCTTGCTAACCCCACGGTCAATAACGTATCCATTCAGGTTCATGCAGGGGAGGTCGTTGGTATTGCCGGGCTCGTAGGTTCAGGAAAATCGGCCATTGGTCGAGCGTGTTTCGGTTTGAATAAAATTCGAACGGGACAAATTTACTATCTGGATGACCTGGTGTTTGACAACGGGCAGCGAATCAATGATCTCAGCCCGCGCGCAATGCTTGATCGCGGAATGTTATATCTGCCTTCAGACCGTCGGGTTGAAGGCCTGGTCATGATGCAGAATGTGCGGGAAAATGTATCGCTGCCATCCCTTGGAATGGCTAAATTCTCCAGCGGCTTTCTGTTAAAACGACAGCGCGAAAGAGACATCGTGGGCGAGGTTGCGCGACGACTGGGCATGAACCCGGTTCACATTGAAAAACCCCTTGAACTTCTTTCCGGCGGCAATCAACAAAAAGTACTGGTTGCAAAGAGTTTGGTCAGGGACGTCAAGCTATTTATACTCGATGAACCCACCGTCGGGGTCGATATTGGTGCCCGGGCGGCAATATTAGAGCTGCCAGTCTTTCAGGCATCAATACCCGCTTTTATTTGCTCAGCGCCTATATTATTTCCTCTTTTATTACCGGCATTGCGGCTTTGCTGCTCACCGCAAGACTGGAAAGTGGAGAATCCAATATCGGTTCAAATTACCCCCTGCTTTCCATTGCTGCATGCGCTATTGGCGGGGTCAGCCTGTTCGGAGGAATTGGTCGTCTATCGGACGTTGTGCTGGGCGCAATATTTATCATCCTGATTCAAAATGGTATGAATCTGCTGCGGATTAATTCATACCTTCAAATGGTCGTCATTGGTGTCCTGTTGATCGTGGCAATTGTTGCCGATAACTTTCGCCAGCAACTGATTCTGACGATGAACGAATAGTTATTGAATTATAACTTTATGGTATGTTTGAGCCAAATATACAGACTATTGACTAGGGTCGATAACGAATGGTATATATATTGACGGAAACCTGTAAAATTCTTTTTATGCCAGCCTGTTATCCGTGATCGCAGACCTTATGAAATCCAGTTTCAGCAATAAAAATAATCCTTAATATCTCATGAACGAAACGCTATTACCCACAGATGTTGTCGGTGGCTCGTTCTGGCTGCTGTCTATCGCCATGATCGGGGCGACCGTATTTTTCCTCCTCGAAAGAAATAAGGTGGCAACCAGATGGCATACAACAATGACCCTGACAGGGGTCGTGATGCTGGTTTCTGCAATTCATTATCACTATACCAAAGAGATGTGGATGGACACCGGTACGGCGCCGATCATCTTGCGCTATGTTGACTGGGTGCTGACCCATCCGATGCAAATCGTATTGTTTTATGTGGTACTGACCGCAGTCACCAAAGCCTCTACCGCATTATTCTGGCGATTACTCATTGGTTCACTGGTAATGGTTATTGGCGAATTTCTTGGCGCGGCAGGTTATATGAGTGCCACCCTTGGATTTCTCATTGGCCTCATTGGCTGGCTGTACATCCTGGGCGAGTTGTATATGGGTGAAGCCGGTCGAATTAATGCTAAAAGTGGCAACGAGGCAACTCATCTTGCGTTCAATGGCTTGCGCCTGATTGTCACCATTGGCTGGGCGATTTATCCGCTTGGATACTTTATCGAACACCTGGGCGGTGGTGTCGACACCAACAGCCTGAACATTATCTATAACCTCGCTGATTTTTTAAACAAGATCATCTTCGGTTTCGTCATCTATCGGGCGGCGATGAATGATTCCAGAGCGAGTTGATGCTCTATAGCGGGCAATTCATCGAACATAAACTAAGCAGGCAGAATAAGTAGGAGCATGAAAATATGACTGGCGCAGATATTATTGCTGTAATTATCCTGATTGGACTTGCGATTGCCATCGCGGTTTATCTATTACACTGGTTATACCGCCGGTCTTCGAAGGAGGTTTCGTTTGTTCGTAGTGGCCTTGGCGGCGAGAAAGTGGTCATCAGTGGTGGTGCATTTGTATTGCCTATTATTCACAACGTTACTACGGTCGGTATGCGGACGTTACGGATCGAAGTACGACGCGGTGGCGACAAATCCCTGATCACAAAAAACCGGATGCGGGTTGATCTGGTGGCGGAATTTTACGTGCGTGTATCGCCTACCGAAGAAGCCGTATCAACCGCTGCGCGTTCTCTTGGAAAACGTACCCTGGAACCGGAAGGCCTGCGTGAACTGGTAGAGGGACGCTTTGTCGATGCATTGGGTGTTGTTGCGGCACAAATGAGCATGGATGAGATGCAGGAGCATCGGGGCGACTACATCAAATCAGTTAAAAACCTGGTAAAAGATGCGCTGGGCCAAACCGGGCTCGAACTTGAAGCGGTTTCCCTCACCGGCCTCGATCAGGCCGCATTGGAAGTCTTTAACCCGTCCAATGCCTTTGACGCTGAAGGTCTCACCCAGTTGACCGAGCAAATCGAGTTACGCAAGAAAAAACGCAACGACATCGAACAGGATACCCGGATTCAGATTCGTAACAAGAATCTGGAGGCTGAGAAGAGGGAACTGGATATCGAAAAAGAAAGTGAATTTTCCCGTCTTGCCCAACAAAGGGATATTGAAAAACAGCGAGCCAAAGAACGGACCGAGATGGCGGTTGAACGGGCGAACCAGGAACGTGAATCTGAAGAGGCGCAAATAAAAGCGGACGAAGAAGTCGAAAAGGCACGTATCTCCCATGAGCAAGCCATTGAAGTCGAACGTTCATTGCGTGAGCACAAGTTGACTCTGGAAGTTGAAGAGCGACGCAAACTACGAAACGCGGTAGAAAAAGAAACTGAAATTCAGATTTTGCAGAAGAATCTCGAGGCCGATATCCGATCGCTGGAAATCGAGAAAGAAAACGAATACGAGCGTTTGCAACAGCAGCAAGAAATCTCCATCCGCAGAGCCAGGCAGAAGGCGGATGTGGCAAAAGAGGAGGCAGAGAATTTTCAGAAATCCGAACAGGCCCAGATCAATGCCCAGGAAGAAGTAAAGAAAGCGCAAATTGCACAACAACAAAATCTTGATTTGGTACGAATCGAAAGCGAGGAGATCACCAGGGCGAGGGAGATCGACAAACTCAAAAAACTGGAACTGGATGAGCAGAGTCGCAACTTGGCCGTGATTAAAAAATCGCTGGAAGTATTGGAAGCCAATACCGAAGAAGAACAGGCAAAAGCCAAAGTCGCTGATGCCGAGGAGAAAGTCACCTCTGTGCGTGAACTGGAAGTGGCAGAGCGGAAAAAAGCGGTTGAACTCATTAATGCGGCGCAGCAGGTAGAGCGTGAAGCCATTCAGTTAACCACCCTTGCGAGAGCGGAAAAAGAAGCTTCTTCAGACCGCGAGCAGGCAGAAAAATTTGCTTCACTGGCGGCCAAATTACGCTATGAAGTTGATGCTGCCGGTAAACTACTGCTTAACGAGGCAGAGAATATGCGTAGCGACGCCAGCCGCCGCAGCGCTTTACGCATGCAACTGGCGAGTAATCTTGAATCCATTATTCGGGAAACCGTTAAACCGATGCAGAACATTGATGCCATCAAGATTCTGGAAGTCAATGGTTTACCGGGATTCAGTGATGGACAGCCCCAGGGCTCAGGCGGGAATGGTGGTGGCAGACCCCGGGAAGGGGATGGAACTCCTGGCGGCAGCCTGGCCGATAACGTCGTGAACTCCGCGTTGCGCTACCGGGCACAAATGCCATTTGTGGATAACCTGTTGCAGGAAATCGGCATGTCACCGGGTGAGATCAGTAACATCAGCAATATACTGGGCGGCTATGACAAGGAAATTACAGATCAGGGGGCATCAACGGCGTCGAGTGTTGAATCGACAAAATCCACCAGTAAATCAAAGAAAAACTGATGATTATTTTCTGGCCTGTGAATTGTCAATTGATACTGAAACCAGTGATTTATCACGTTGTTGAAGAATACTGAACATGAAACAAGATATTAAAACCTGGGCAGACAAGTATGCAAGCCTGACCAATAGTGATGAAACCATCGGCGCAATGGCAAAGTACTACACTTGTTCGTTTATGTTCGACATGGAGGATTGTAAGGTGATTATTGAAATGCACGATGGCAAGGTGAAGAATATCAATACCGACCCTGGGCCGCTGGACGCATACGATTTTGCTTTGCGGGCCAGTGCGGAAACCTGGCAGGAATTTTCTCAGCCTGTGCCGGGGCCAATGTATCACGGCATCTGGTCGGCCAGTTTTCGTAAAGACCTGAAGATCGAGGGCAATCACCTGGAGTTGATGAAAAATCTGCGTAATTTCACGGTCCAGTTTGAACTGCTGCGCAAATGCGGCGTGCCCGTGTGATCCAGGCAATATCAGGTAACCGCAATTGGTCCGGGCCTAAACCAGAACTGGTTCAACATTCAATCAGCAACATTATTTCAACAGCACTAATTCAGCGGCACTAAATCAGCATATGCAGGAGTTAAATAATGGTTAAACATTCACCGGTTACCGGTCGCTATGTGACAATTGATGTCGATGGTAAAGAATACAAGGTTTTCTATTTGCACAATGGCAAAGGTCAGCCTCTTATCTGTCAGCACACCGCTGGATGCCATAATCACCAGTGGCGCGGACTGCTTGAAGATGAAGAAATTACCAAACACTATAACGTTATTGCCTACGACTTGCCCCGACACGGAAAATCGGACCCGCCCCACAATACCGAATGGTGGAAAGAAGAATACAAATTAACCGCCGAGCACTTTTGCAACTTTATCATTAAACTGTGCGACGCTCTGGAGTTAAAGGATCCAATTTTTATGGGATCCTCTTTCGGTGGCAATATTGCCTTGCAGCTTGCGTTACGAAGACCGGATCGATTTAAAGCGGTAATTCCGGTTGAGGCTGCTGATCATTCGCCGGGATTTTATCTCGACTGGTGGCGTCATCCTCATGCCAATGCGGCCCAGGTTTGCGCCAGCGGGGTATGGGATTTGATGGCACCACAATCGCCGGAAATGGATCGCTGGCTAACCTGGCACTATTACACCCAGGGGTCGGAATCTTTTAAGGGGGATTTGTATTTTTATTCAGTAGATCACGATTTGCGTGATGAACTACGGAATATTCAGGGGCGAAAGTGTCCGGTCATTATGATGACCGGCACTTATGACTATCTGACACCCCCTGAAGCTACGGAAAATACTGCCCGCCAGATCAAGGGCGGAGTCTATATCGAAATGGAGGATATAGGCCATTTTCCGATGAGCGAAAACTACGATGTATTCCGGGTGTACCTCAAAGAGGCGCTGCGTATTATTCGCGAACGCACAGACGGATAGCGACGATGTCGTTATTGTGTTTCACGCCAGACGGCAATTGTAAAAAACAGCAGGCGCCATGGCGATAAAAATTTACGCCATGACCTGCGGCTGGCTGACGTCGGATCTCGCGATGATGCTTGCGGGTAAAGCCGGCAGGATTCGCTTTCCGGTGCCTGCCTATTTAATAGATCACCCCCGTGGCCAGGTATTGTTCGATACCGGATTACATCCACAGTGCCAGCATGATGCGCGCGGCAGAATTGGGTTTCTCGCAGATCTGTTTCAGGTTGAATTTCGTCAGGGCGAGGACATAAAATCCCGCCTGGAGCAACTGGACGTCGATGCGGAAAGAATTGAGGTTCTGGTCAACTCACACCTGCACTTTGATCATACCGGCGGCAATGAACTGGTTCCGAATGCCAAAATAATTATTCAGCAGCGGGAGTGGGAAGCAGGACAGACCCCCGAATTTATTAAAGCTAACGGGTATGCGCCGGCAGACTATGACCACGGACACCTGGTGAAGAAAGTCAACGGCGAACATGATGTATTCGGCGATGGTAGAATTGTCACTATCCCCACATTCGGTCACACCCCCGGACATCAGTCGCTGAAGGTTAGGCTGGATTCTGGAGACATCGTGCTAACCGCCGATGCCTGCTATCTGAAAGAAACCCTGACTAATTTGCATTTACCGCATCTGGTCCATAGTCGAAGTCAAATGCTTGACTCGCTATTGCTGTTGCGCAAGCTGGAAAGGGCAGGAGCGCGAATTTTCTACGGTCATGACCCCGAATTTTGGGCCCAGGTGCCGCAGGCACCGAGTATCATTACCTAGGGGTTCCCTGGTGAAACTCTGTAATGCATCCGGTGTTCTGACAGTAAACATCTCGAAGCCGATAAAAGAGTGTAATGGCTGATAGCACCACATGGCTGCTTATATTTTTATTGCTATATTGGGCATACTGTTTCTTTTGGGGCATTCGTGCACTCCGTCAGGCACATACTGCCAGTGATTTCTTTATTGCCGGAGGCAAACTTTCACCATGGGTACTATCAATTGCCATTACTGCTGTCACTCTTGCAGGATGGGCGTTTATAGGGCATCCGGGCCTTGTATTCCGCGATGGGTTTCAGTTTGTTAATACTTCGTTTTATGGCATAGCAGTAGCGTTAGCGGGCGTAGTATTGCTGAAGCGACAATGGATGCTGGGGCGGCGATTTGGCTATATGACTTCCGGTGAAATGTTTGCCGATTATTTCCACAGCAACGCATTGTGTATTGTCTCTGTTGGCATTGCGTTATTGTTCGGTATTCCGTTTGTCGCCATATTGTTCGGCGCATCCGGATTCTTGATCAGTGAACTCACCAACCAGGCGATTTCCCGCGACGTTGCGATGTGGGTATTGTCCGGTTTTGTATTGCTCTATTCAGTCACCGGCGGTATGCAGGCTGTGGCGAAAATTGCTGTGGTGCAGTTTGTCCTGTTTGCCTTCGGAGTGATTGTGCTGGGCCTGTTCGCACTGAAATTAGTCGGTGGTTTCGATACCCTGAATATGGGCCTGGCAAATATCGCGCAGAATTTGCCGGGTCTCTGGGGTACTACCAATGGTTCTGGTGGCGGGGACTTTCCGGGATACTTTGTCATTCCCGGAGTAATTCAATGGACAGCCGGACTCGGTGTTGAAGCACCTTCCGGCGGCCCCTGGACGGCGATCATGTGCCTGACTTTTATGATGTCTGTTATGGGTATCCAGGCATCGCCCGCAATTTCAATGTGGAGCTTTGCAAGTCAGTCTCCCCGTGGATTTGCCATTCATCAGGTCTGGGGCGCAGCATTTTGTGTCGGCATCATTATGCTGTTGTTTGCGACCATTATGGGTGTCAGTGCCCATCTACTGGGTGCCAATGCCGAAGTCAATGCTGCCGGAGGTGCCACCGCACAGTTGCTGCCGGTGCTGGGCAGTGACGAGGGAAACACGCTGGTGCCACACTTTATAAAGCTGATAGGTGATGGACAGCCATGGTTGATCGGTGTATTTGCCGTTTGCGCAATTGCTGCGTTACAGGCAACAGCGGGTGCATTTATGTCTACCACCGGCAGTATTCTGGCACGGGATATATATAAGCGGTATCTACGGCCTGATGCGGATGACGAAAGACAAAAGCTGGTGGGCCGGCTTTGTACCGGGCTGGTGTTTCTCGGCGCCCTGTTGCTCGCCACCTATTCCATGGATGCAACGATATTGCTTGGTAGCCTGGCCATTTCCTTTGGCTTTCAGTTATGGCCATCGTTGCTTGCGGTCACCTGGTTTCCCTGGATAACACGCCAGGCCGCCACCCTTGGGCTGATTGTTGGCCTCATTGCAGTGGTAATGACCGAACCTCTCGGCCAGCGGCTTGCGGCAGATTCCTTGCCCTGGGGGCGATGGCCATGGA
>CAYOGN010000246.1:0-3924 GCA_964403545.1 uncultured Gammaproteobacteria bacterium | reverse complement strand
GAATAGGAGGAAAATGGCATGGCAGCATTGTGATGGAAACCGGTGTTTTGGCTGAATACAAATACGGTGGGTTGATTGACCAGGAAGTTTCGATTCAGTTTGATGAGGGTAACGCCTCAGATGTCGCTGGTATTGTTAAAGTTTCAAGAGGGAAAGGTGGTTTTTTCGACTGCACAAATACCAGGGCCAAATTGTCGAGGAAAGACAGCAATCATGTTCGCCTATCCCTCTCAGGCTTTAGTTGCAAGGGAAAAGGAACGCTACAATATTCGAATGGAGTAATTTCGGGACAAATAAAACTCTCTGCAGAGAATTCTATCGGTGCCATGACGAATATAGTACTCGAGAGAGCGAATTAACCATTAGACATCCTCCTATTGTTCTGGCTTCGTCTTCGGTTTACCGAAGTCAAATTCTGCAACGGCTTGGATTTGAATTTATCTGTCAGACCCCGAAAGTAGACGAATCGGAATTGCCGGGGGAATCTGCAACGGCGTTGGTGGAGCGATTGTCAGTCACCAAGGCACGGGCGGTGGCCGCCGATTATTCCAGTGCACTTGTTATTGGCTCAGATCAGGTTGCCGAGCAAGACGGTATGATTGTTGGCAAACCGGGGAATCATGCCAACGCGGTAAAACAATTACGTGCAGCTTCGGGATCAGTAGCTACCCTTTATTGCGGTGTCGCATTAATCAATGCAGCAACGGGGCAGGTACGATCGGATGTAGTTAGGGTCGAGGTGGAATGCAGAGAACTGGACGATAAAGAAATCGAGCGATACCTGTTAGCAGATAAACCATACCACTGCTGTGGCAGCCTGAAGGTGGAAAGCCTCGGTATCACGTTATTAAAAAAAATCGAGAGTGATGATCCCAATGCCATTACCGGGCTACCGGTCATTCGATTGCTTGAGATGCTAAGACAGGAGGGTGTGACCATTCCTTAACCACCCACTGGCATCTGCGCAATCAGGAGGTGGTTTCAAGAAATTTTCCATGCCGAATGCGGTTAATCCTGTCCCTTACCGAGGCGGCTTCCTCAAATTCCAGGTTTCGGGCATAGGCATACATCTGTTTCTCCAGTTTACCAAGCAATTTTCCCAGTTCCTTTGGCGAAAGTCTGCTGTATTCTTCAGGTTGTTCCGCCACTTCCGAAGCTTCGGGCAAATCGTTCCATGCAGAATCGTTAGCGGTAACCCCTTCAATAATATCCTTGATGGGTTTGATAATGGACTTCGGTGTAATACCCTGCTCCAGGTTGAAAGCGTGTTGTTTGATTCTTCTTCGTTCAGTCTCATCCATGGCATAACGAATTGAATTTGTAATTCTGTCCGCATACAGAATAACCTGGCCATTGGCATGGCGGGCAGCGCGACCGATGGTCTGAATAAGCGCCCGGGCCGAACGCAGAAATCCCTCTTTGTCTGCATCCAGTATTGCTACCAGCGATACTTCCGGTATATCCAGTCCTTCACGTAACAGGTTAATACCAATCAATACGTCAAATGTACCCTTGCGCAGATCACGAATGATTTCAACCCGTTCAACCGTTTCGATATCTGAATGCAGATAACGTACCTTGACCCCATGTTCATGCATATACTCGGTAAGATCTTCCGACATTCTCTTGGTCAGGGTGGTGACCAATACTCTTTCACCGGATTTCACTCTCTCTCTGATCTCTGACAACAAATCATCCACTTGGGTAGTGACTGGCTTGATGGTAATTTCAGGATCCAGCAACCCTGTTGGTCTTACCAGTTGCTCAATCATATCAGGAGCATATTTTTCTTCGTAGGGACCCGGGGTGGCGGAAACGAATATAACCTGACCGACAAGACCTTCAAACTCGTCAAAACGAAGCGGACGATTGTCGAGCGCAGATGGCAATCTGAATCCGTATTGCACCAGGGTTTCCTTGCGCGACCGGTCGCCGTTATACATCGCACCAATCTGGGGGATAGTTGCGTGGCTTTCGTCAATAAAAACGATCGCATCTGGTGCCAGGTAGTCAATTAGTGTTGGCGGCGGCTCTCCTGTCTGCCTCCCGGAAAGATAGCGTGAGTAATTTTCGATGCCGTTGCAATACCCGACTTCACGCATCATCTCGACATCGTACCGTGTCCGTTGCTCCAGGCGCTGTGCCTCGACCAGTTTGCCGGCATTGTTCAGTACTTCCAGCTGGTCTTTCAGCTCAACAACAATATCATCCACAACATCCAGTATGGTTTCACGGGGAGTGACATAGTGACTCTTGGGATATACCGTTACCCGGGTCAGATTGCCTTCGCTACTGCCCGTCAGAGGATCAAAACGAGACAGATTTTCCACTTCATCACCAAACAGTTCTATCCGTATCGCCAGTCGTTCAGATTCGGACGGATAAACATCAATGACGTCACCACGGACACGAAAAGTACCACGCCGTAGTTCAAGGTCATTACGGGTGTACTGCATGATGGCAAGCCGTTTCAACACTGCTCGCTGATCAATTCGATCACCTTTCTTTAGATGGAGAATCATTTTATGGTATGACGCGGGATCGCCAAGCCCATAAATTGCGGACACTGTGGCAACAATCACAACGTCTTTGCGTTCCAGAAGCGCCTTGGTAGCCGACAGTCGCATTTGATCGATGTGGTCGTTTACCGATGCATCTTTCTCAATAAACGTGTCAGAGCTCGGTACGTAGGCTTCCGGTTGATAATAATCATAGTAGGAAACAAAATATTCCACGGAGTTTTCGGGGAAGAAATCGCGCATTTCAGAATAAAGCGGAGCCGCCAGCGTTTTATTGTGTGCCATCACCAGCGCGGGTCTACCGGTACGGGCGATGATGTTGGCCATGGTAAATGTTTTACCGGAACCGGTTACCCCAGCAGGGTTTGATAAGCCTCTCCATTGTTCAGGCCTTCTACCAGACTATCAATGGCTGCAGGCTGATCCCCTGCTGGCTGGAAGTCACTTTTAAGCTGGTATATGGAAGTCGTATTCATAAACAAAGTAAGGCGGATAAACGGGCAGCAAAACAGGCGATTGTATCTGAGCTCACAGACTTCAAACAGCCCGACTTGTGCGCTTCCGCACTGAAATTGCTTTCTTTTTACGTAATGATGGATTGATCTGATGGAAAAGGAAAACACAGATGCGAAATCGTGGATTTACCCTCATTGAATTGATGATCACGTTGGGAATTATCGGAATTCTCGTGTCAACAGCTGTGCCGTCACTAAATCGGTTGATACAGTCTATACGAATCAGCGCTGTATCGAGCCAACTTGAACGAGCGATACGGCTCGGTAGGCGTGAAGCGATTGTACGCAAAAGTGAAGTTAAAATTTGTCCTGGTGCAGATGGGCAATGGTGTTCCGGTGACGATAACTGGGCACTTGGGTGGCTGATATATGCCGATGCTACCGGCGATGCCTCAAGACAGGAACAGGATCCATTAATACGGGCTCAGACTGCCCTTTCAGGGCTTACCATTCGCTATAATCGTGGCATAAGATTGTCATTTAATGCCGCTGGACGCATTAGTCAGAACGGCTCTTTTTATATTTGTGATCCGACGAACAACGTTGAATCGGTCAGGTTAGTGATGATCCATACCGGTCGCCTGAGAATGGAACGCACAAAAGATAAAAATCTGTGTGATTAAGCAGATTCTTTGACCCAATATCACTACTGGCACTTGACCTGATCAACCTGTGGAATTAGTATTCGCCTCCTCAAATCCCCAGTAGCTCAGTTGGTAGAGCAGTTGACTGTTAATCAATTGGTCCGTGGTTCGAGTCCGCGCTGGGGAGCCAAATTTAAAAGCCTGATTTCATTGGAAATCGGGTTTTTTTTTGCCATTTTTTCCCGTAATTAAAAGGTTTCATGGATAGCAATTGATTTCAACTGTATACAGACTTTGGTATACTGC
>CAYOGN010000245.1:0-18313 GCA_964403545.1 uncultured Gammaproteobacteria bacterium | reverse complement strand
CTTCAAAACCATCCATCTCAACCAACAACTGGTTTAAAGTCTGTTCGCGCTCATCATTTCCACCACCTATTCCGGCACCACGTGACCGTCCTACCGCATCAATCTCGTCAATAAATATGATACAGGGGGCATTTTTTTTAGCCTGATCAAACATGTCCCGAACCCGCGAAGCGCCTACACCAACAAACATTTCGACAAAATCTGAACCTGAAATGGTAAAGAATGGTACCTTGGCTTCGCCCGCGATAGCCTTCGCCAACAACGTTTTTCCGGTTCCAGGACTCCCGGTCATCAAAACGCCCCGTGGAATGCGTCCGCCGAGTTTTTGAAATCGTGATGGATCGCTAAGAAATTCTACCAGTTCCCCCACTTCTTCCTTTGCTTCATCTACGCCCGCCACATCTTCGAATGTAATATGGTTTTTGTCTTCAGTGAGCAATTTGGCTTTGCTTTTACCAAATGTGAGCGCGCCCCCGCGACCACCGCCCTGCATTTGCCGCATAAAGAAAATCCAGACACCTATCAGCAGCAGAATCGGAAATGAGCTAATCAGTAAACTCATCAACAAAGAAGTGCCTTCTTCCTGCTTGGCTTTTATTTTTACCCCGTTGGTATATAAATCATCGATCAGCTTTGGATCGTTAGGCGCATGGGTAATAAAATTTCGGCCATCGCTGGTTGTACCGGTAATGGTATCACCGGCAATTTCAACGGTCGCAATACTGCCTCGCTCAACTTCACTGAGGAAAGTGGAATAATCGATTTCACCAGAATTTTCGTTTTGTGGCGTGGTGAAATTTTCAAATACTGACATTAACACCATGGCTATTACCAGCCATAGCAAGATGTTCTTGGTCATGTTGGGCACAGCAGAATCTCCGTTGGGTTATTGTGCAAATTCAAGCGAGTAAGACCGTAATGTTACACTAATTAGTATACTCTCGGGTCGATCAAATTTATCGTTCAGGATTCGCCGTCAGGCTCACCACGAAAGCCCTGTCCCAAAAGAAAGATTTCTTTGGATTCAGCTCGGGAAGCATCGGGTTTAATGGCTTGTAAGCGATCAAACCTTATTTTCATCCTGGCCCTCATGACCACCGCCGCCTCGCCTTCGAATATCTTGGTTAATAAACTACCTCCGTGCTTCAGCGACGTCCGGCAAAAACCTAAAACAGACTCCTGAAGCAACTCAGAGCGCGCCTGATCTGTTGTCTGTATACCCGTTATATTGGGGGCCATGTCAGACAATACAAGATCTAATGGATGAGCACCAAGGCTTTGCCCAACCCGGCTGATAATTTCCTGATCAGTAAAGTCACCCTGGAAAAATTTAACCCCCTGCACAGGTTGCATGGGCAACAGGTCGACCGCGATAACCTGACCCGGGCCCTTAACTTGTTTTACCGCATACTGGGACCAACTACCCGGGGCGCTCCCGAGATCGATCAGTCGTGTGTCTGCTCTGATTAATCGATATTTCCGGTCAATTTGCTCAAGTTTGAAAATCGATCGGGCACGAAACCCACTCGAACGAGCCTTTTGAACGAATTGATCGCGATTTTGCCGCGCCACCCAGGCACCAGATTTACCACGGCTTCTATTTTTTGTCATCGTCTCGTGATCATGGGTTCTCGCTTGAGGTTTCTGTCAAAGGTTTATGTCACCAACTTCTGAATGAGTGTACAATCCCGCCGCGATGAATCCCAAGCTGACAAACCACCAAAAAAAATATCTGAAAGGACTTGCCCACAGCAAGAAACCTGTCGTAACCATTGGTAATAAGGGACTGTCTGCTTCGGTTAGAGAGGAGTTGCATCTGGCAATGGAGCATCATGAGTTAATCAAAATCAAGCTTCCTGCTGGTGAGAAATTAGACCGACAACAATTGCTCGAAGCCGTCTGCAAGCAATGTAATGCTGTCTTGATAACTTTGATTGGTCGTACCGGGGTTGTGTTCAGGCAGGCCGAGCAAGGAAAAATCACACTACCGAAGTAACCTTCACCCAGCATCAATGCGCTCGATGAGAGCGTCTGTAATTTCTCCGGTTGTAGCGCTACCACCGAGGTCGGCGGTGAGTCGATCTCCGTCTTTGATGACCTGGTTAATGCCAGCTCGAATTCGAGTGGCCTCATCGTTCATGGCAAGCTGGTCCAGCATCATTGCTGAACCAAGAATCAGGGCAAATGGATTGGCAATTCCCTTCCCCGCTATATCCGGCGCCGAGCCGTGGACCGCTTCAAATATTGCAGCATCATCGCCAATATTGGCCCCCGGTGCCAGGCCAAGCCCTCCAACCAGTCCTGCGCAAAGATCGGAAATGATATCGCCAAACAGATTAGTAGTTACGATGACATCAAACTGCTCGGGCCGTATGACCAACTGCATACAGGCATTGTCCACGATCAGTTCCCTGGTCTCAATTTCAGGGTATTGTTCGCTTATGTCTCTTGCTACATCGAGAAATAACCCCGACGTAGCCTTGAGAATATTGGCTTTATGAACCACAGCAATCTTTTTCCGACCCTGGCGTTTTGCCATGTCAAACGCATACCTTACGATTCGTTCGGCACCACTGCGGGTTATGACGCTGAGTGATTCAGCGCGCTCACCATCTTCGGATACTGTTTGTTTATCCTGAGAATACATACCCTCGGTATTTTCCCGTACCGTAATCAAATCAATATTTTTATACCGGGAAGGAACCCCCTCGCGAGTGATCGCCGGACGCACGTTTGCATAAAGTTCAAACTCCTTGCGCAGCAGAACATTCAGGCTGGTAAATCCTTTGCCTATTGGCGTAGTAAGAGGTCCTTTCAAAGCAATACTGGTGCGATGAATACTGTCCAGCGTCTCTTGCGGTATCAGCTCCCTGCCTGCCTCAATGGCAGTGAGACCCGCCAGTTGCAGATCGTATTCAAGATCGGCGCCGACGGCATCCAGCACCCTTAATGCAGCGCGGGTGATCTCGGGGCCAATGCCATCACCAGGAATAACGGTAATCGTTTGTTTGCTCATTGATTCATTCTGTCAAGTGAGTTTAAGTTGAAACAGTCATTTGTAGAAATTGATTAACCCGATTGATTGAGGGGCCCTCTAACCTGAATTCGAGGTCATCTGGATCCTTGCAATATTGCAGGCATTAAAACCTCTTTCCCCGGCGCCGGATCAGGGGGAATCATTAGCGCCAGTACCAGCGAACAAATGGCGAACAGGGTGCCGGACATAAACACCAACCCGGGTGAGGTAAGCCATACCAGGCCAAGCGCTACCGGTAATATCACTGCTGCCACATGATTAATTGTGAACGCTACTCCTGCGGTAGAAGCAAAATCTCGTGGATCAGCGATCTTTTGGAAATAAGTCTTGATCGCTATGGCAAGGGCGAAAAACATATGATCCATAACATACAAAAAAGCGGCGAGGCCGGCGTGGCTGACAAACGCGTAACTGGTGAAAATTACAATCAGCCCAAGATACTCAAAAATCAACGCATTGCGTTCGCCCCATTTTCCTACCATGCGACCAATAACAGGTGCCAACCAAATATTGATTACGCAGTTAACCAAAAATAAAAGCGTTAAATTGGCGGCGCTATAGTCAAATCTCTCCACCATCATAAATCCGGCAAAGACAATAAAAATCTGGCGTCTGGCACCGGAAAAAAATACCAGGGCATAATATAACCAATAACGTTTACGCAGAACGAGCGTCTTGTGCTGCTGATGCTTCGAAGGAAAATGTGGGTATCCAAACCAGGCTACCAGTGCAATGAGCATGCTGAACCCGCCTCCAGCCAACAATACAATATGATACTCGAGGTGTAAAAGGGTGAGGCCGCCATAAATCAAGATGAATGCAAGCAAGGATGCAAATGAACCCACTGCCAGCATACGACCGAGCACCAGTGGTGTCCGCTGTTTCTCTATCCACTGCAATGATAGCGAGGTCTGTATCGCTTCGTAATAGTGAAATCCAAAAGACATCAACAAAGTCGTACAGTACAAGCCGATCACCGATGGCAAATAACCTGTAATAGCGGTACCCAGACCCAATAAAAGCAAAGAAACATATGCCAGGGTTTGCTCTCGCATAATCAGCAGAAAAAAGATCACCGCAAAAGCAAGAAAACCGGGGACTTCCCTGATGCTCTGCAGCATACCGAACTCTTTGCCAGTGAACCCGGCAACCTCTATAGTAAAGTTATTGATCATTGCTGACCAGGTGGCAAATGATAGCGGTACCGCGGACGCCATCAGCATCAACAGCATTTCCGGGGAGCGCAGATAATCTTTAACAGTCTGCTTCAACTGGGAGAGGGTATAGAAGGTTATTTTTTCAGGCGCGTATTGTATCTTTATTTCTCCGCGCCACTGAAAAATATAGCGATTATTCTAACGCTTCAAAATGATAAATCTCAGTCGCCTGTTTTTCATCGGTATATCCACGTAACAAATCGAGGGCTACCAAATCCCGATCTCTGCACTGGGGATTGCCATAACCACCCCCTCCAGGCAAGTCCAGTATTAAATGACGATCAGCCGGTATCCATTGTTTACCCTTTCCCTGCATTTGCCTGCCATCATCCAGGCTAACGTTGCCGGCGGCTCCATCGGCGCCACCGTCTCGGCCACGAGCCGGATGCTGGCAGCGATCAAACATTGCGTTGATATACATGTGATGCCCCTGATTGGCGGATATTTCAATAACCTGACCAAGGCCTCCACGGCGCGTACCCGCACCACCAGATCCTTCACGCAACTCCTTTCGCCACACAGTGACCGGCCCTACATGCTCCATTACTTCCGCCGACATTGAGTGCACACCCGATGGAAATGCCGTGGCACTCAAACCATCAAGAGATGGCCTTGCGCCTGTACCACCTGAATTAAACATCAGCACCTGACTGTATTGCAGGGTTTCTCCAGCGGCGGGTGAAGCATCATCGATGGGGCGCAATCCAAGTTGCACGTTCCACAACGCGCTGGCACCTTCAGCAGGCACCCGATCGGGCAATATTTTGTGCAAAGCGCCCAGCACAACATCCGGCAGAAACTGACCAAGCACATGACGAATCGCTACCGGAGCCGGATGTACCGCATTGAGAATACAATTTTTCGGCGCGGTAACTCTGAAAGGCTCCAGCGATGCGTGATTATTCGGTATAGCAGGTGCAAGCGCACACTTTAGTGCGTAACAGGTATAAGCGGTGGTATACACCAGCGGGACATTTATCCCCATTGCGCTTAGCCCTGAAGTACCGGCAAAATCAGCCAGTACTCCCCGCGTCGAAATATCTAGCCTCAGCCGCATGGTCACCGCGGCATCGTATCCATCCACGGTCATTTCATTGTCACAAGAACCAGAGGGAATTTGCTTCAGTTTTTCAAGGGTCGCACGCCTGCTGTTTTCGAAAATAAAATGCCCCAATGCACAGAGATCGTCGATATTGAACTCGGTCATCATTTCCAGCAACCTGCGATGACCGATTTCGTTACAGGAAGAAAGTGAGTACAGGTCGCCAATAACCTGATCCGCTTCACGCACATTGTTGCGAATAATATGGATCAGTTTTTTATCTACTTCGCCGCGTTCGGCAAACTTCATAATGGGTATAAAAATTCCTTCTTCGTAAATCTCGTTGGCATCCGGGCCAAATCCGCGCCCACCAACATCGACAACATGGGCGGTACAGGCAAAGTAGCCCACCAGTTTGCCATTACGAAAAGATGGGTTAACGAAGGTAAAATCATGCAGATGACCGGTTCCTTTCCAGGGGTCATTGGTGACATAGGAATCACCCGGGAAAATATTCTGCTCACCGATGTCACGGATAAAATGCCCCACAGCCTCCGCCATCGCATTGACATGACCGGGAGTCCCGGTTACTGCCTGGGCCAGCATTAAACCATTTTCATCGAATACACCGGCTGAAAGGTCTCCGGCTTCACGAACGGAGGTAGAAAATGCGGTGCGAAGCAGGGTCAATGCCTGTTCCTCTACCACAGAAATCAGGCGATTCCACATCACCTGCATCTGCACGTTAGAAATATCTTCTTGGGTCATCAGTTTCTCTCCGGATTACGTTGCACTAACAGACTGAGGTCATTCTGCGTAGTCGCTGAAAAACCGGTCGTGACAATAGTCGTGGTTTCGTGCTCCACAATAATTGCCGGCCCCTGAATGAGTGCGCCAGAATTCAATTCACTACGGTTGAATACACCCGCATCGACAAATTGCTGTAAACGGGCATCATACATTTTACGTGACCCGGTGGAGCAGACGGTTGCACCTGCCGTAACAGATTTCACCGGCACCACCTGAGGCAAGGGTGAACTTGCCTGCACTGACCAATTCATGATTTCGATATCCAGCCCTTCCAGCGGTCGGCCAAACAGGCGCTTGTATTCCTCTTCAAACAAGCGCCTGAAGAGTTCCTGATCTGAGCGAACATACTGTCGATTTGGCAAAACAACCACGATTTCCCAGCCCTGTCCGTGATAACGCATATAGGCTTTTACTTCATACTCCAGAGCCTCTTCCGGTGCTCCGGCGCGGGCGAATTTTTCTGCTTCTGAAGATAATTCAGCGATAAGGTGGTTGGTATTATCCGGGTCAAACTGGCTTAACCTAATATATGCCCCACGTACCGCCTCGAAACCAAAGGGTGCGCGCAAGAAGCCAATAGCCGACCCTACTCCCGCCCCGGGAGGAATCAGAACCCCATCAATATCCAGCTTCTCACATAGACGACAGGCGTGCAGTGGCGCTGCGCCGCCGAAAGCAATCATAATGAAATCCGTTAATTCCTTACCGCTTTCCACTGCGTGCACCCGGGCTGCATTAGCCATATTTTCATCAACCACTTCACAGATACCAATAGCGGCCGTTTCAGCATCCATACCAAGGGGGCTACCGATAGCAGCATTTAACGCCCGGGCTGAGTTTTCCAGTAGTAATGGAATTTCGCCGCCAGCGAAATTATCCCTGTCCAGACGACCAAGTAATAAATCCGCGTCGGTAACAGCGGGTTGTTTACCACCCCGGTTGTAGCAGGCCGGCCCCGGTTTTGAACCCGCACTTTCAGGTCCCACCCGTATTTGACGCATTTCATCAACCCATCCAAGAGACCCCCCTCCTGCACCAATTTCCACCATCTCGATAACGGGAATTGAGATCGGCATCCCTGATCCTTTTTTAAAGCGCCAGGTTCGTGCTACTTCAAAGGTTCGGGCGGTTTTTGGCGTACGATCTTCGATCAGGCAAATTTTTGCGGTAGTTCCACCCATATCATAAGACAACACCCGGTCGAGTCCGTGTCTTGCAGCGAATTCGGCGGCATAGATCGCGCCCCCTGCGGGGCCGGATTCGAGCAGGCGCACCGGAAATTCAATAGCACTCTGGATAGAAATCAGGCCGCCACCCGATTGAATCATAAATAATGGGCACTGTGCCCCCGCCACCTTGAGTTGCTTTGCCAACCGCTCAAGATAGGAAGCCATCAAAGGTTTTACGAAGGCATTTGCGCAAACGGTGTTAAAGCGCTCAAATTCTCTCACCTGAGGCGATACTTCCGATGAAATAGAAACTTCCATGTCGGGAGCTCTTGAGGAAATAATGTCCCTGGCCCTGCGCTCATGAGCACCATTGGCATAGGCATGAATAAACCCGATGGCTACGCTTTGATATTGCTCCTTAACCAGACGATCAGCAATTTTTTCAACCGCCTGCTCTTCCAGAGGCAATAACTCCCTTCCGGTAGCCGCTAACCGGCCGCCAACAGCAAAACGATGCTCTCGGGATATCAGTGGTGGTGGTAACATCAGATTCAGATCATACTGCTCGAATCGCCCTTCATTTCGCATTTCAATAACGTCACGAAATCCTTTAGTGGTAATAAATGCCGTCTTTGCCCCTCTACGCTCTATCAGGGCATTGGTTGCCAGGGTAGTTCCATGAATCACCAGATCAATATCGCTGACCGCAATACCCGCTTTCTCCGAAACCATTCCAATTCCATCAAGAATCGCCGTTTCCGGCTCCTGATAATTGGTAAGTACTTTAATGGAGTGCAAATCATCACCGTTTTCCAGCACGACATCGGTGAACGTGCCACCGATATCCGCACCTACGCGAACCTTGTTTCCGTTGTGACTCATTGTGTTGTTATTCTGAAAATATAAATATTCATTAGCTTACGATTAGATACTCATCATACACAAAATATGCCGGTCTCAGAAACGATTTCTGACTTGAGAAAGGTGGAATCAGGCACGTGACGGAAAATCGACCACCACCCCGCTATCCATCGACAGGAGGCAGACAAATCCTGCGGTAGAAAGGAGGATATTTGTGTCTGTATATTTATGCCCACTGGAGACCAGGATTCAAAATTCTGGCGTTCAAAGATAAACCTTAAGCGTTCAGTATGATCACAATAATATTTTCTCTCACAATGCAGGGAAGTCAGAACCTACTGCAACAACCAGAGGCGAGATTGCTCCTGAATCTTCAGAACCGTTGGAGGGGCCATGGATGGCCGGGACCGAGCGCCCATGGACGGCCAGAGCGCGTTCTGAAGATTCAGGAGTAGTCTCACCATACACCGAAAATCAGAAATTTGGATTACTGACTACTAACATCAAATCATTTACGCGTCGCTCTTTCGCATCCTTGCGACCGCAACATACCGGCCATCCTGAACCGCGTCGCTCTTTCGCATCCTTGCGACCGCGACATACCGGCCATCCTGGCCATAAAAAAGGGCGCTTATACAAACGCCCTCTATAGCATCAGAATCTATAGTTACCTAATCCTCATCGTCGTCATCTTCCAGATGCATATCGCGATCTACCAGCTGCACATAGGCCATCGGCGCATTGTCGCCAGGTCGATAGCCGCACTTGAGAATTCGCAGATATCCACCCGGCCGGGTCTGGAAATGCGGGCCCAGGTCGTCAAACAGTTTGGTTATAATCCCGCGATCCCTTAGCTTCGAAAATGCCAGCCGTCGATTGGCTACACTTGGCGTCTTTGCCAGGGTAATCAATGGTTCAGCTACTCTTCGCAGTTCTTTCGCCTTGGGTAACGTAGTTTTAATCTGCTCGTGCAAGAACAGCGAATTTGCCATATTTGATAACATGGCCTTACGATGAGCCGACGTCCGGTTGAGCTTGCGCCCTGCTATCTTATGTCGCATTACAGTCCACCTCGCCCTAGTCCCATACCCATGCCCAGCCCCGGACTGGTGGTGGTCTCTTCTTCTTTAACCAGAGAAGCAGGTGGCCAGTTCTCAAGTTTTACACCCAGAGTAAGGCTACGCTGGGCCAGCACATCCTTGATTTCGGTCAACGATTTTTTGCCCAGATTCGGTGTCTTCAACAGTTCAGTTTCGGTGTGTTGAACAAGATCACCAATGTAATAAATATTTTCCGCCTTCAGGCAATTGGCCGACCGAACAGTTAACTCAAGATCATCTACAGGATGGATAAGAATGGGGTCGATTTCCGGTTCTTCCTCTACCTTGCTTTGAATCATGGATTCTTCCAAATTTACAAAAACTGAAATCTGGTCATGCAGGATAGTAGCGGCTCTTCGTACTGCGGTCTCGGGATCAATAGAACCATTGGATTCAATATCCAGAATTAAACGATCGAGATCAGTACGCTGCTCCACGCGTGCGTCTTCGACTGCATAGGAAATCTTGTCAATGGGACTGAAGGAAGAATCCAGCTGCATGACGCCTACCGCCCGACTCTCGTCTGAGTCCTGTAATCTGCTTTCGGCGGTTTCATAACCTCTGCCGCGACGTACCGTAAACTCCATTTCGATCTGACCATGCTCGGACAGCGTGGCAATATGATGATTTTGATTGACCACCTCTACATCGTCGATCAGGCTAATGTCGGCTGCGGTAACCGTACCGGGACCCTTCTTTTTCAAAGTCAGGGTTGCTTCATTACGGGTGTGCATCTTGAGCGCCAGTTTCTTCAGGTTCATCAGGATGTCAAGCACGTCTTCCTGAACCCCCTCCAGTGCAGAATATTCGTGCAATGCACCTTCGATCCTGACATCAGTGATGGCACTACCGGGCATGGAAGACAGTAAAATTCGACGTAGTGCATTACCTAGAGTATGTCCAAACCCCCTTTCAAGAGGTTCGATCGTAATCCTTGAATGCTTGTCATCGATATTCTTTGCTTCCACCAAACGTGGTCTCAGAAACTCAATGGTGGGATCCTGCATGTGTATTCCTCGTAAAAGGCGAAATTAAATAAAAAGTACCCTGGCCGTTATCGCGGCTACCGTTTGGATTCCCTGTTCTGGCAATCCTGGAGAATCGCCATATGGCAATTCAGCTTTATCTTGTGTTTACTCTGACCTGATCCGTTTTGATCTGATCTGTCTAATGCACCTACTTTGAATACAGTGCAACAACCAGTGCTTCATTGATATCCGGAGGCAAATCCGCGCGCTCTGGCAAGGACTTGAACTGACCTTTAACCGCAGCAACATCGACTTCAACCCAGGGGACAATACCTATTTGCTCGGCAATCTCCAGCGCCGCCGTAATACGTAATTGTTTTTTGCTCTTCGCAGCGATTTCAATTACGTCACCAGCGGCAACCTGGTATGAGGCAATATTGACTTTATGACCATTCACCATTACCGATTTATGGCTAACCAACTGGCGGCACTCGGCGCGCGTTACGCCAAAACCCATCCGATAAACGACATTATCCAACCGGCTTTCCAACAGTTGCAGCAGATTCAGTCCGGTTGATCCTGATAAACGCGCAGCTTCCTTGTAGTAACTGCGAAACTGTTTCTCCAGGACTCCGTAAATTCTGCGGAGCTTTTGCTTTTCGCGCAGCTGAGTCCCATAGACTGTTGTTCGCGGTCTACGTGCTCCAGCCTTCACGCCGGGTATGCGATCAAATTTACACTTTGAATCAATGGTACGAACCGGGCTCTTGAGGAACAGATCAGTACCCTCGCGTCGCGCTAGTTTGCAGGTTGGTCCAATGTATCTTGCCATATTCTTTTCCGTTAAATCGGTCTGTTAATTCAATATTTTGAGTACGGTCGCGTCACCTGGGTGCGCGGCCAATCAGTTTCATTCTTGTTGCAGGCTTACACGCGTCGTCGCTTGGGCGGCCGACAGCCGTTGTGCGGCATTGGGGTAATATCAGAAATCGAGTGAATCTCAAGTCCCAGCGCATTGAGCGCACGTACCGCCGACTCCCGGCCTGGACCGGGGCCTTTCACCTTTACTTCCAGTTGCTTGACCCCCATCTCCTGCGCCTTTTTACCGCAGGTTTCCGCCGCCATCTGAGCCGCGAATGGAGTGCTTTTACGTGACCCCTTGAAGCCCGAATTACCCGCTGACGCCCAACAAAGGGTGTCACCATGGCGGTCGGATATGGTCACAATGGTATTATTGAAGGTCGCATGTATATGGGCGATTCCTTCAGAAACATTTTTTCGAACCTTGGCTTTAGCCTTGGTAGTTTTTGGTGTGCCCTTTGCCATAATTTATTCCGGGTTATCTTTTAACAGCACGGCGCGGCCCTTTACGGGTCCGTGCGTTAGTTTTCGTTCTTTGGCCATGAACTGGTAGCCCACGTCGATGACGGTGACCACGGTAGCAACCCAAATCCATCAATCGTTTGATGTTCATTGAGACCTCCCGGCGTAAATCACCTTCTATTTCGTACTTTGCGGTTTCGGCCCGCAACCTTTCTGCCTGTTCCTCATCAAGGTCCTGAACCTTGACTGATCGCGTTACGCCAGCAGCGTCACAGATTTTTTGCGCAGTCTGCCGACCTATACCATAAATGGCAGTAAGGCCAATTTCGATATGCTTTTGGTTAGGCAGGTTAATTCCAGCTATTCGTGCCACGTTCTAGTCTCTGAATTTAAATTTAGTCAATGGTTGAGAGGATTTCAAAAGGCGCCGGATTCTAACAAAATACAACGTTCTTCACAATCCGCTTTCTCCTGTTTACCCCTGGCGTTGCTTATGCCTGGGATCTGTACAAATAACCCGAACCGTACGGTTTCGGCGAACGATCTTGCAGTTCCTGCAGATCTTTTTTACGGATGCTCTTACTTTCATTTCTGTTCTCCAGATAGATAGCCTATCGCAGGCCGGTATTACCGGTAAGCGTTGATTTTTTCAATATACTCTCATACTGCTTCGACATCAGATGAGACTGAACCTGAGATATAAGATCCATTGTTACCACCACGATGATCAGTAACGAGGTGCCGCCAAAATAAAAAGGTACGCTGTACTTGACGATCAGAAATTCAGGTATCAGGCATACGGTAGTGATATAGATCGCTCCAACCAGGGTCAATTTTGATACCACACTGTCAATATAGCGGGCACTTTGGGCACCCGGACGAATTCCCGGAATAAATGCGCCAGATTTTTTCAGATTGTCTGCAATGTCATTTGGATTGAATACCATTGCGGTATAGAAAAAGCAGAAAAATATAATCATGCCGCCATAAACCAGGGTATAGACCGGCTCTCCGGGTTGCAATTTGGTCGCAATATCACTCAGCCAACCCATGCCTTCCGCCTGGCCAAACCAACTGCCAATACTGGCTGGAAACAGAATAAGACTCGAGGCAAATATGGGCGGAATTACACCAGCCATATTGAGCTTGAGTGGCAAATGACTACTTTGCCCAGCGAGCATTTTTCTACCCTGTTGCCGTTTCGCATAGTTCACCGTAATACGTCGCTGTCCGCGTTCGACAAATACTACGGCGAAAGTAATCGCTACAGCGCCGACAAACAACATCAAAACAAAAAGCGGACTAAAGGCACCAGTTCTCGCCAGTTCCAGGGTGCCTGTAACTGCTGAAGGTAATCCGGATACGATGGAAGCGAAAATAATCAATGAGATCCCGTTACCAATACCGCGTTCAGTGACCTGCTCACCCAGCCATACCAGAAACATTGTCCCTGCGACAAGGCTTGCCGCAGTTGTAATTTTAAATCCAAGACCAGGAATCAAAATTATCGGGGCACCTCCGACCTGCTGACTTTCAATTGCCACTGCAATTCCTACAGCCTGAAATATCGCCAGAATCACGGTACCGTATCGGGTGTACTGGGTTATCTTGCGACGACCTGATTCACCTTCCTTTTTTAACTGCTCCAGAGTAGGAACGATGGCGCTCATCATCTGCATGATGATGGACGCCGAGATATAAGGCATTACACCCAGTGCAAATATTGACAGACGACTCAGGGCACCACCTGAAAACATATTAAATACGTCTATGATGGAACCCTTGGTCTGATTGAACAGAGCGGCGACCGCATTGGAATCTACCCCGGGCACCGGAATGTATGTCCCAACCCGATAGACAATAAGCGCCCCCAGCACAAACAGAATCCGCTGCTTGAGTTCAGACATGCTGGCGAGGCTACTCGCCGCAGATGCGCCTTTTTTTGCCACTAGTCTTCTACCTGGCCTCCAGCCTGTTCGATAGCCGCACGCGCGCCTTTGGTTGCACCCAGACCTTTGACTGTGACTGCTCGATTAATCTCTCCCGACAGAATTACTTTTGCCCGATCAATTTGCAGCCCGATGACACCAGCCTTTTGCAGCGCTTTCAAATCAGCAACATCTCCTTCGACCAGGGCCAGTTCATGAAGCCTGATTTCGGCAAAATTAATATTTACCCGGCTGCTAAACCCACGTTTTGGCAATCGCCTTTGCAGTGGCATCTGTCCACCTTCAAACCCTACCTTGTGGTAACCACCCGAACGTGACTTCTGGCCCTTGGTACCGCGGCCAGCAGTTTTTCCTGATCCTGCCGCAATGCCTCTACCGACCCGTTTTGCGACGGATTTGGAACCCCTGGCAGGTTTAATTGTATTTAATCGCATAGTCATTGAATTGATTCCGATTAGACTTCTTTACAGTCGAGCATGTATTGAACCTTGTTGATCATGCCGCGGTTTTCCGGCGTATCGATTACTTCAACAGTCTGATGCATACGACGTAGTCCGATGCCTTTGACGCACGCCTGATGTTTCTTACTGCGTCCATGAATGCTACGCACTAAAGTAACCTGTAATTTTTTATGTTCTGTCATCGATTTGTCTCGCTATATTCTGCACTTCCGGGAATCAAAGTTCCTTAACGTTTTTGCCCCGCTTGGCCGCCACGTGGGATGCGGTACGCATACTCTTCAAGGCTGCTATGGTCGCTCGCGTAACATTCACCGGATTGGTGGTTCCAATCACCTTGGACAATACGTTATTTAATCCAAGCACTTCAAACACCGCCCGCATGGTGCCTCCGGCAACGATTCCGGTACCATCCGAAGCTGGACGCAGCACTACCCTGGCAGCACCATGATAACCAACCATGGGATAAGGAATGGTGTCTCTCGCCAGATTGACCTTGAACATATTACGCCGGGCGTCATCCATGGCCTTTTGTACTGCCAAAGGAACTTCCCGAGCCTTGCCTCTACCCATACCAACACGACCCTCACCATCTCCAACGACGGTCAGTGCCGAGAAACTAAAAATTCGACCACCTTTGACAACCTTGGATACCCGACGAACATTAATTAACTGTTCCTGGTAGTTGTCTTTACGGGAATTTTCGCGATCTTGTGGATTTGCCATGATAATCTGTTTATTCTTAAAATTTTAAACCGTTTTCACGGGCAGAATCCGCGAAGGCCTTGATACGCCCGTGATAACGAAACCCGGACCGATCAAACGCAACCGATTCCACTCCGACAGCAAGCGCTCTCTCTGCCAGCATTTTTCCAACCGCACTTGCCGCCTCAACATTCCCCGTATACTTTAATTCTTTCTTCAACTCGATATTCAGGGTTGATGCAGCGGCCAATACTTTTTCACTGGCGGCATCGATTACCTGGGCATAGAAATGCCGAGGTGTACGATGCACTGACAGCCTTACAGCTTCCAGGCCAGCAATCCTGGCGCGGGTTTTACGAGCCCGTCTCTGTCTCGATTTTTTCTTGTCACTCATTTCAGAATATTCTCTGTCATAGACACTGGATTCAGTGTCTGATTATTTTTTCTTCGCTTGCTTGCGTAGTACATATTCATCGGAATATCGAATGCCCTTGCCTTTATACGGTTCAGGGGATCGATACCGGCGAATTTCCGCCGCCGCCTGACCAAGTCGCTGTTTATCCGCAGATCGAAGAACAATTACGGTTTGACTCGGAGTCTCTGCAGTCACTCCTTCAGGTAGTTCATAAACCACAGGGTGAGAAAACCCCAGGGTAAGATTGATCTTGTTCCCCTGAGCCTGTGCCCGATAGCCGACCCCGATGATATTCAGTGTTTTTTCAAACCCCGCAGAAACACCAGTGATGATATTGTTTACCAGTGCACGGGTAGTTCCCGATATGGCAACCATTTTTTGGCTAGACTTGCGATCAGAAGATTCCACTGAAACCTTTAAATCGCTCCCATTTTGCTCAAGTTTGATTCCATCGATAACAGTCAGACCCAGTTCTCCTTTAGGACCTTTGGCGGTAAACAGACTGCCATCAATTTTTACCTCTACCCCGGCAGGAACCGATATGGGGGCTTTTGCAATACGCGACATTTTCTATTCTCTCAGATCGTAAATTGCACTAGAACACAGTACATAAAATTTCACCGCCAACACCGCTTTCCCGTGCAGCCTTGTCAGTCATAATACCTTTGGAGGTCGATACCAAAGAAACTCCCAGTCCATCGCGAACACGAGGGATGTCACCGCTATGCGAATAAACACGGCAACCAGGGGTGCTGATTCGGTTTATTTCCTCAATTACCGGTTCGCCCTGGAAATACTTGAGTTCAATATCCAGCGAACTGGTCGCACCCTCTCCTGCGTTTTTGTAATCCGTTATATAGCCTTCCTGTTTCAATACCGCGGCAATAGATGACTTAATTTTGGAAGCAGGCATGGAAACACTGGGTTTCTCTGCGTGCAGACCATTGCGAATACGGGTTAACATATCAGCGATTGGATCAGACATACTCATATCAAATTTCTCTTGGTTACCAACTAGACTTAACAACGCCAGGGGCTTCACCGCGCAAGATCACTTCGCGCAGCTTATTACGGCACAGACCAAACTTTCGATAGTAGCCGTGAGGCCGACCGGTAAGGGCACATCGATTCCGTTGCCGTGCCTTGCAGGAATCACGGGGTAGTTTTTGCAGCGCCATCATGGCGTCCCATTGATCGGCAGCACTGGTTTCCAGGCTTGAAATGGTCGCGGTAAGCAACTTGCGCTTTTCAACATGTTTATTCACCAGGCTGGTTCGCTTTGTCTCACGGGCTATCATGGATTTCTTCGCCATATTTCTAAACCTTAATGGGAAAGTTAAATGCCCTGAGAAGAGCCAACGCTTGTTCGTCGGTCTGGGCACTGGTTGTTATGCAAATATCCATTCCCCTCAGGGCATCAATATTATCGTAATCTATTTCGGGGAACACAATCTGCTCTTTAAGTCCGAAGGAATAATTGCCACGGCCGTCAAATGATTTTCCCGGCAATCCACGAAAATCGCGAATCCGCGGTATCGCCACCGAAATCAGTCGGTCGAAAAACTCATACATGCGATCACGTCGAAGCGTCAACATAGCGCCGACCGGCCAGCCTTCCCGAATTTTGAACGCCGCTTCAGACTTCCTGGCCCTGGTAATCACAGGCTTCTGACCGGTAATTTTCTCAAGGTCTGCCGCTGCAGTCTTCAACACGTTTTTGTTGGCTACCGCCTCACCAAGGCCCATATTAAGCGTAATCTTGGTAAGACGCGGTATTTGCATGCTGCTACCAAACTCAAACTGCTCGTTCAGTTTAGGCGCAATTTCGCTCTTATAAAGTTGTTCTAGTCGGTTCATGTTTCTATCTAAATTTAATTCTCAATCCTCAGGCCAGATCCAGAACTTCGCCATTGGATTTAAAGTACCTGACCTTGCGACCATCTTCCAGCACCTTGAATCCAATCCGGTCACCTTTATCGGTAGCTGAGTTGTACAGTGCCAGATTGGACAGCTGGATGGGGGCTTCCTGTTCAATAATGCCACCAGTTTCTCCGCTGTTAGGATTGCCTCGTTTGTGCTTCTTGACCAGATTCACGTTGTCAACCATGGCGCGGCCATCTGCGGTCAGCAGCAGCACATTGCCGCGCTTACCTTTGTCACGACCGGCAATCACAATGACTTCGTCGCCTTTCTTGATTCTATGCATGCCTATCTCTTTTAAATATACGCTCTATAAATTTTCTCTACCTGAACTCACTGCAGCTACAGTACTTCAGGTGCGAGGGAAATAATTCGCATGAATTTTTCCGACCGCAGTTCTCGCGTAACAGGGCCAAAAATGCGGGTGCCTATAGGTTGATTATTTGCGTTCAACAATACGGCAGCATTGCGATCGAAGCGAATTAGCGAGCCATCTGGTCGTCTGACGCCACTTCGAGTACGTACAATGACTGCGCTATATACATCGCCTTTCTTTACCCTGCTATTCGGTAATGCTTCCTTGATTGAAATCTTGATGATGTCTCCGATTCCGGCATAACGTCGCTTGGACCCACCCAGAACCTTGATGCACATAACCCGCTTTGCACCACTGTTATCAGCCACCGACAGCATTGATTGCATCTGTATCATGATATTCTCCTAAACTGCCCTGGTTACGACTTCCACCAGACGCCAGCTTTTATGTCTGGAAATCGGCCGGCACTCTTCAATTCGAACCACATCGCCGGCAGCACACTCATTTTTTTCGTCATGGGCATGAAATTTGGTTGTTCGTCGAATATATTTTTTGTACAGCGCGTGTTTCACCTGGCGCTCCACCATTACCGTGATGGTTTTATCCATCGCTGCGCTGACCACGCTGCCTTGCAGCGATCGTGCGGATTTTTCAGAATTTTGTTCACTCATTTTAGGATCCGGCTTTTTCGGTCAAAATTGTCTTGATTCGCGCAATATCCTTTCGGACGACGCCAAATCGGGATGGATTGGCCAGTTGGCCAGCTCCCCGCTGCATACGCAAATTAAATTGTTCCTGGCGAAGGTTTGTCAGTTCCAGTTTCAGGTCACCAACATCTTTGGTTCTTAGTTCAGAAGCTTTCATCAACCCACCTGACGTTTTGCAAAATTAGTTTGGATTGGCAGTTTCGCACTGGCAAGCGTGAAAGCCTGTCGTGCAAGTTCTTCTGGCACTCCCTCGATTTCATATAACATGGTTCCGGGTTTAATTAATGCTACCCAGTACTCTGGATTACCTTTACCC
>CAYOGN010000244.1:0-6630 GCA_964403545.1 uncultured Gammaproteobacteria bacterium | reverse complement strand
GATATACAGAACTCAGGTGTGTTGGTCGCTTCCATGGCGGTATTGAATCCACCCCAGAAGATGACACCTACGAGCATGAAAAACAGGGCTACACCAAGCGAAGTTCCGAATAGAACCTTGCGTGACATCAGGCCGAAATTTGGTTTGTAACTAGCCATGATAAATGCTTTATTGAGTTGTTATCCGCAAAATATTGAAGTCCCCGGGCGAAACTTGTTTGTGCCTGGATTTTAAAAAAGAACGGACATAATATTAATATTATGTCCGTCCGGTTTACGATTTACATGTTGTCGCTTACATCGTTACAGAATGACTGACGATGACATCAGGTTCATCATGTTACGTGGTTGACGCGATTGTGGACATTAAATTTACCAGTGGGTGTTGTCAGACCTTTAATACGGGCTATCTCTTCGAGAGTTTTTGCATCATAGATCACGATCTCACCTGTGGGGTTGCCGGCATCCGCCCGATTCCAGACAGAAACCCAGACCTCGGTACCATCTTTGTTGAACTCCATATGTACCGCGGCCTTACCTTCTTCCTCGGTTACCCGTATGGTTTTAACAATTTTTCGGGTTTTCTTGTCGATAACCTGAACGCTCTGCTGAATCTCGGGCTCGGGATGTTTGGTCTGGTCTGCCCATACATAGTCGGAGGTAGGATGAGTTCGGATAAAAACACCGGCACCATCTGTATCTACTTCATAGCAAATTTTCCAGGCGTTGTCGGCGTGCCCTTCAGGGTCGTTGCCCCAGACAGTGACTTTGCCAACACCGAGATGAGTGGTGCCACCAACCGGTCCGCATTCCGGATCGTTCCAGTTCGCGCCCGGTCCCGGATGTGGTTTCTTGTCGGTATCAATCATGGCAGTCAGTTTGCCAGTCTCTGAATCAACGATTACCATCTTGTTGGAAGCGTTAGCTGCTATCTGAAAATAGCGACCGGTAGGATCGAAGAAACCGTCATGCAGGTATTTGGCGGAGTTGACCTGCTTGATATCAAGATTTTCCAGATCGGTGTAATTCACCTGCCACATTTGGCCAAGTTCTTTCACTGCAACCCAGAAAGATGACTGATTCGGTGTGGTGTAAATGGCGGCTACACGTGCCTCATTAATATACTCTCCATCAACGCTGATACCGCGGGTGGATACGACTTTAAGTGGTTCCATGGTGATCGCATCCAGAATTACGAAGTGCGGAGGCCAGTAACCACCGCCGATGACGTATTTGCCATCACCGGATACCGCGACGTCACGCGCATCGTATGCCATCTGGGTTTCTGCCACCAGCATTTTTCCAGGCTCTTGCCACAGGTCAATTTTGGTCATCTTGCCATCACGACCCTGGGTATACCAAAAGCGCCCGGCGACACCATTAACAGGGGTTTCAGTGGCATGGTGCTCTGTGGTCTTGACGACGTGTACCGCATAACCGGTGTCAATATGGTCGACAATTTCATGCTTGTCACCGTCGATGATGGCAATTTTACCGGCATCACGTTCGATAACAACAAAGAAATTTTCCCAGTTGCGTCCATGTAGTGGTTCAGCTGGATAGTCTTCGGGTGCAATGTAAACCTTGTGACGCTCCTTCATCAGGGCCAGTGGCATTTCTGGTGGAATCGGTGGTTCCATTTGAATATATCGAGCCAGTAAATCGATTTCCTCATCGGAAAAGATGTCATCAAAGTTGTTCATACCCCCTTCGGTTCCCAATTTGATAATCTTGGCGAGCCGCTTGGTTCCCAGTTTGAGAGTGCCTTTGCTTTTTTTCTGCTCGTTTGGCTGCGGTTCCAGATTTTTGCCTGTGGCGCCTTTTCGTAAAACACCATGGCATCCAGCGCAGCGCTGAAAATACATACTTTTTGCCTGATCAAACTCCTCATCATTGAGCGGTACCAACTCTGCCTTGGCGGCAAATGCGATGCCAGATGTTGTGACCATACCTATACATGAGGCGAGCAGAATCGCCCCGTACCTTGTTTTATACTTTGCAATCATAGGAATTTTCTCCTGGATAATTTATGGGATAGCATGAAAAATCGAGAAATGAAGATATTCCTGCGAGCACAATCATTCCTTGATTCATATCAATTAATTGATACAAAACGAATAGTAGTGGTAAAAAAAAGCAGAATAATTTTCGAATTTACAAAAAAATCTGATCGCCGTCCAAATATTTCAACCTCGCTTGATCTGAATCAATACGTTCGAACTGATGGCAGTGCACGTTGGGTCTGTCACCCATTAAAAAGAGGCCGTTAATGATTTTATCCGGAACAAGACTGTTAATTATTGGTATTTTTTTCATTGCCTCTCCCGCCTGGGCTGCTGATATCGAGGCGGGCAAATTAAGGGCTTCTGCTTGCTTTAGTTGCCACGGCCCGGACGGCATTAGCCTGAATCCAAAGTATCCAAACCTGGCCGGGCAAAGTGCTGAGTACCTGATCAAGCAACTCGATTCTTTTCGATCGGGCGAGCGTGTCGACCCCATTATGACCCCCATGGCCAGTTCAATGAGTGATGTCGACGTTGAAAATGTCGCCGCTTTTTTCTCCAGCAGAGGTGCAGGTTTACAAGAGCCAATTGCAACCGGGAGTGAAAGGGATGAAATAACGGCAGCTGCTACAAAAATAATGGCTGCGATGGAGGCAATGTACCAGGGCGCGGCGTCCGGAGTCGCTGCTCCCACTATAAAAGCTGAAACCAAAGACACTGTTCAGCTTACAGAAGCCGAGGCGGAACGTGCCAGAGGCATCTATTTTCAGCGCTGTGCGGGCTGTCACGGGGTACTTAGAAAAGGTGCTACCGGCAAACCGTTGACGACCGACATAACGCAAAAAGTAGGGACCGCCTATCTCGAGACATTCATTAAGTATGGATCGCCGGCAGGCATGCCAAACTGGGGTACATCGGGGTTATTGAACGATCAGGATGTAAATCTGATGGCGCGGTATCTGCAGACCGAACCACCCGTTCCACCGGAGTGGGGTATGAATGAAATGCTTGGTACCTGGGTGGTTCGAATTCCGCCTGAGCAAAGGCCCGGCAGGCAGGAGAATGACTACAATCTGGATAACGTTGTTTCAGTAACGCTGAGAGATGCAGGCCAGATCGCACTGATAGATGGCGATACTAAGGAATTTATTGCTGTTCTCGATACCGGCTATGCGGTTCATATCTCACGAATGTCCGCATCCGGGCGTTATCTGTTTGTTATTGGTCGGGATGCAAGAATTAACCTTATCGATTTGTGGATGGAAAAACCGGATACCGTGGCAGAGATTAAGGTCGGGTTGGAAGCGCGTTCGGTAGAAACTTCAAAGTACAAAGGATATGAGGATAAATTTGCTATAGCAGGGGCGTATTGGCCACCTCAGTTTGTGGTCATGGACGGTGATACTCTGGAGCCGAAGAAAATTGTTTCTACCAGAGGTCTGACCGTAGATACTTCAGAATATCATCCCGAGCCTCGGGTGGCGGCCATCGTTGCTTCCCATGAGCACCCGGAATTTATCATTAACGTCAAGGAAACCGGTAAGGTGAAACTGGTTGACTACAGTGACCTGGATAACCTCAAGATTACCACCATCAATGCAGCATTGTTTCTTCATGATGGTGGATGGGAGCGTACCGGCCGGTACTTTATGTCGGCGGCTAACAAATCAAATCAGATAGCGGTTATTGATTCCAAAGAGAGGAAACTGGTCAAGCTGGTGGATGTGGGTAAAATCCCCCATCCGGGCAGGGGTGCCAATTTTATTGATCCGGAGTTCGGGCCGGTTTGGGCAACCAGTCACCTGGGTGATGCAACCGTCTCGTTGATCAGTACTGATGTAAACAATAGCAAGGCATGGCAGGTTGTTCGTACATTAACCGGCCAGGGCGGTGGCTCACTGTTTCTCAAAACCCACCCAAAATCTGGCAATCTATGGGTGGATACGCCGCTGAATCCCGATGCTAGTATCTCTCAATCAGTGGCTGTATTTGATATCGCCGATCTGGAAAACGGCTACCAGCAAATTCCCATTGCCGAGTGGGCAGAAATTGGCGAAGGACCAATGCGGGTAGTGCAACCAGAGTACAATTTTGCGGGTGACGAAGTCTGGTTTTCGGTGTGGAATGGCAAGGATCAGGAATCAGCCATTGTTATCGTTGACGACAAAACCCGTGAGCTGAAACATGTTATCAAGGATCCACGTCTGGTTACCCCAACCGGGAAATTTACCGTGTATAACACCCAGCACGATATCTATTAAAACTCCCATAGAGCTATCGCAGACTCCCAATAAGGAATGATTGTTTGCGATAGCCGCCGGGCAAAAAGAGGGTAAAATATACAAATATCGGTTGCTTGACCAAAGGGCACCTTTATAGTTGGTTTTGATGATTAAAATCAGTTGCCCCGGGATAAAAGGTTAAGATATATTCCCTCTGCACTTGGGACGATGGCGTCGTCCCTTAAAAGCAATTCTGAAATCTGCAACCAGTTCCGATAAATGCAGTTATTAAGACGTCCTGTACGCCCGGATGAACATGCCGGGGGTTTATCCTAATCGAAATGCCCGGTTATTTGAGGCAATTTTGATGAATGATTCTACAACCCGCCCCGAGTTTTTTGTCGCCAATAATGGTGACAGTGCTCCACTTCCTTTTTCTGATCAGGAATATAAGAACCGACTGGGTAAACTACGCGAAGTAATGGCGCAATCCGACGTCGCAGCCGTTTTGCTGACATCTATGCACAACATTGCCTACTATAGTGGATTCCTGTATTGCAGCTTCGGGCGACCCTATGGTTGCGTTGTAACTGCTAACCGATGCATTACCATTTCAGCAAATATTGATTATGGCCAACCCGGGCGACGCAGCTTTGGTGAAAATCTTGTCTACACCGACTGGAGACGCAATAATTACTGGCGAGCAGTCAGAGAATTGACAGGAAAGGTGAGTCGGATTGGTATCGAAGGTGATCATGTAACCCTGGCGTCACGAGAAGCGATCTCGGATTTTTTCGATAACGTGACCACGGTGGATTTGCACCAGTCGATCATGCAATTAAGGATGATTAAATCAGCTGAGGAAATCGAATTGATAAAGGGTGGTGCCGCGATTGCAGATTTGGGTGGTGCTGCCATTCGTGACGCAATTACGCCCGGGGTCCGGGAAATCGATGTCGCCATGGCGGGGCGAAACAAGATGGAACTCGCTATCGCCGACGCCTATCCAGATAGTGAGTTGCGCGATACCTGGGTCTGGTTTCAATCCGGGCTGAATACGGATGGTGCCCACAATCCGGTGACAACCCGACGCCTTGAATCGGGAGATATTCTGAGTCTGAATACTTTTCCCATGATCTCCGGATATTACACTGCCCTGGAACGGACTTTGTTTTTAGGGCAGCCAGATTCTGCCTCTCTTGGTATCTGGCAGGCAAATGTTGATGCCCATGAGTTGGGTCTTTCATTGATCCGTCCCGGAATCAGCTGTAGTGAAGTCTGCAGTAAGATTAATCAACACTTTGAAGCACTGGATTTACTTCAGTATAGAACATTCGGCTATGGTCATTCGTTCGGTATATTGTCCCATTACTATGGCAGGGAAGCAGGTCTCGAACTGAGAGAAGACGTTGATACTGTATTGCTGCCGGGAATGGTGGTTTCCATTGAGCCCATGCTGACCATACCCCGGGGTCAGGCGGGTGCAGGCGGATATCGAGAGCACGACATTTTGCTGGTGAATGAAAATGGTGCGGAGAATATAACGGGTTTTCCCTATGGACCGGGGCACAATATTGTGGATTGACAGGCCTGATGAAAATCCCCTGGGAGGCTCTACCAAAGGATACCCTTGATATTCTGCTGGAGGAAATTGTCACCAGGGACGGTACAGATTATGGTCGAAGTGAAAAAACCACACTGCAAAAAGTAACCCGGGCCCGCAATCAGTTGACCAATGGATTAGCTGAACTGCACTGGGATCCTGTCACCGAATCTGCATCGTTACTGTCCCGGGATCAGGTGCTAAATCCGGACACCGCCCGGGACAGGCTTTCCTGATCTTCCCTGGCGGCTTTGGCTAACAGTACTGCATCTGAACCACCAACCACGAGTTGATGTCCATCGGCAAACAGGCGTGCGGCGCTCCATTGTGCGAAAGGAATTGTTCCCAGAAATTTGCCTGCTTCCAAAGTGATTGACTCTATCCTGGCAAATGCCCGTTTAAACTCATTGGATGTGAAGTCTCCAAGCTTTCCAAGGGATGCAGAGAGATCCGCAGGACCAATAAAAATCATATCAATGCCATCAACTGCAACAATTTTTTCGAGGTCATCTACCGCCTGTTTCGACTCGATTTGCGCAATCAACAGGAAATCAGTGCGCATAAACTCCAGATAATTTTCGATTTTTTGACCAACGCTTTCATACCCGGATGCCCGAACGAATCCAGGTGCAGCACCACGATCCCCTGCAGGCGCGTAGCGGCAATGTTTGACAACCTCTAAAGCTTCCGTAATATTGCGTATATTGGGCACCATTATCCCATTGGGGCCGATGTCCAGGACCCGTTTTATATCTACCTGATTTGATGATGGCGCGCGGATAATTGGCTGGCAACTCCTGGAT
>CAYOGN010000243.1:0-7438 GCA_964403545.1 uncultured Gammaproteobacteria bacterium | reverse complement strand
GCTATAGGTTGATCGTCTTTATGACAGGCTAAAAACAGTAGCCCCGCTTCGGCGGGGTTATTTATTTGCGGCTAACCAATGGTCCGTTGAAGATGATATTGTCACTCGTGCATATCCTCGTTGAGGGCCGCTAATTTCCATCTTCCACCAGAGGATCTGAATTGAAAAAATTATTTATCGGGAACCTGCCGGCGAGCACCCGAGAGAAAGATGTCCTTGAACTTTTCTCTGAATTCGGCAAGGTTCGTTCCTGCAAAATCGTGTCTGATATTTTTACCCGCCAATGCAAGGGATTTGGCTTTATTGAGATGGAAGGCCACGAAGCAAGGGCCGCTATTGCAGGGTTGAATGGTAAGGATTTTAAAGGTAATTCCATCAAGGTGAACTTTGAAACACCCAAGCCGGGTGGTCGGCGGCGGTAAATTCTCTTTGGCGGCCTGTTTGGGCAATCTATAGCAAAACGCCCTGCCAGAACACCCCGCCAACCTGACCGGTAAAGAATACTGGTCAATTTTCCCGAATTCGTTCTACTATTTCGCTTTTCGGCAGTTCCCAGTCAGCCTGATATTCGGTTAACTTTGCGTAGCGATAAAATGTTCCGTGAAAATTGACATAGGCAATGACAAACCCCGGCCAACCGTCAAGGAACCCTCGTTTAACGATATAGTGTTTTACAAACGCCCACCAACCGTGGACGATAGCTTTGCTGAATGAACCCTTTTTACCCCTGGCATCCAGCGCAGCTACACCGAGAGAAGAATATCGATTTCCCTTTTCGATAACTTCCGCAAAATTTTGAAACGGCACCTGCCAGATTGGTGCCTTGAGTGCACCAATTTCCTGGTCACTGTGGGAAACAAACCCTTCGTGAACTTTTTCCGGTCCATAGGTCATTTTTCCGCGACGGAACAATTGCGGCTGACGATAATTTGGATACCAGCCTGAATGTTTGATCCAGCGCCCCAGAAAGAAATTGCGCCTCGGCACACGATATATGTCTTTTGCATCGGGGTCACTGGCAATGGCCAGCACTTCGTCTCGAACCTGTTCGGTACATCGTTCATCTGAATCGAGGCTGAAAATCCAGTCTCCGGTACAGTGGCTGATTGTCTCATTGCGCAATTCACCAAACCCGGCAAATGGAATCTGCACAACTTTTGCCCCCAGATCTTCTGCGATAGACACCGTGTCATCAGTACTGCCGGAATCTGCGACGATAATTTCATCCGCCCAAAGCAGCGTTTGCACACAATCCTTTATTTTTTGCTCTTCATTGAAGGCAATTACATAGGCTGAAATCTTCATTGACCGGTTCATCTGAAAATGGAATTCCTGATTTGGATATTGACCACTATTATCTCAAATTTTCAGCATCAATCAGACATTCCATGCAATACCCTGGCTATTTTTACAATGAACCGCATCATTCCCTGTTATAGCCGGTACAATCTTTCTCGCAACAATTCATAGAGGTGCCCTATAATGTATGGTGTTGGCACCGCTTCGGAACTGGCTGTATTTGCTCCGGAATCAGGGTGCTTGTCGTTAAATATTTACGCGGATTTCCGACCCGGTAAAACTGAGAGGGTAAAATGACTACAAAAAAATCAACTATTAATTACACGCTGACAGATGAAGCGCCCTTGTTGGCGACCTGCTCGTTGCTGCCCATTGTAAAAACCTTCGTCTCCGCCGCGGGCATCGAAATCATCGAAAGAGATATTTCACTGGCGGCAAGAATTCTTGCAGAATTCTCAGATGTTTTAACCGATGAACAGAAAGTTTCCCCGAGTCTGTCGGAACTTGCTCTCCTGACCCAGGAAGCCGACACTAACATTATCAAACTACCCAATATCAGCGCCTCTGTACCGCAGTTAATTACCGCTATTACCGAACTGCAGGAACAGGGCTTTGATCTCCCGGACTACCCTGAAGATCCCCAGACTGAAGAACAGCGTTCTATCAGTGCTCGCTACGCAAAAATCCAGGGGAGTGCGGTCAACCCGGTACTGCGAGAAGGCAATTCCGACCGCCGCGCGCCTCCCGCAGTCAAACGCTTTGCGCAAAAAAATCCTCACTCTATGGCCGCCTGGAGCCCCGCCTCCCGCACCCATGTTGCCCATATGCACAGCGGTGACTTCTATTCCAGTGAAAAATGCATGACCATGGAAAAAGCCTGTGATGTAAAAATGGACCTGGTGACTGATGAAGGCAAGGTGATCGTTTTGAAAGATAAAACATCCCTTCTCGAAGGCGAGATCATCGACAGTATGTTTATGAGCAAAAACGCACTCTGCGAATTTTACGAACAACAGCTGGATGATGCGAAAGAAACCGGCGTAATGGTCTCGTTGCATGTCAAGGCGACGATGATGAAAATCTCTCATCCCATCGTATTTGGCCATGCGGTTAAAGTTTACTACAAGGATCTGTTTACCAAGTATGGCGACCTGTTCGATAAACTGGGGGTAAACCCAAACAACGGCCTGAGCAGTATTTACGAAAAAATACAGAGCCTGCCCAGTTCCTTCCAGGAGGAGATAGTGCTTGATCTGCACGCGTGCTACCAGTCGCGCCCCGAACTCGCCATGGTGGATACAACCAGGGGCATATCCAACCTGCACGCCCCCAATGACGTCATTGTTGATGCATCAATGCCGGCTATGATTCGCAGTGGCGGCAAGATGTGGGGACCAAACGGCAAGCTTCAGGATACCAAGGCGATTATGCCCGAAAGCACCTACGCCAGAATTTATCAGGAAATAATCAATTTCTGTAAAACCAATGGCGCATTTGATCCAACCACAATGGGAACGGTTCCCAACGTTGGTCTGATGGCACAAAAGGCGGAAGAATATGGGTCACATGATAAAACCTTTGAAATTCCAGCCAATGGAATCGCCCGTGTCGTTGACGACCAGGGAAATGTGCTTATTGAGCAATCCGTAGAGAAAGGTGATATCTGGCGAATGTGCCAAACCAAAGATGCACCTGTTCGAGACTGGGTAAAGCTGGCGGTCAGCCGGGCACGCCTATCTGACACACCGGCCGTTTTCTGGCTTGACGAATACCGCCCCCATGATGCCGAATTGATTACAAAAGTGAAGCAGTATTTGTCGGAGCACGACCTGTCCGGTCTCGACATTCAGATCATGTCTCCTTTACGCTCAATGCGGTACTCCCTGGAACGGATTATCCGGGGGAAAAACACCATTTCTGTTACCGGCAACATCTTGCGCGATTATCTCACCGACCTGTTTCCCATTATGGAATTGGGTACCAGCGCAAAAATGTTATCCATCGTTCCGCTAATGGCGGGAGGTGGCCTGTTCGAGACCGGCGCAGGAGGATCTGCTCCCAAACATGTCAAGCAGTTTATCGAAGAAAATCACCTGCGTTGGGATTCCCTGGGTGAATTTCTTGCCATTGCTGTGTCCCTTGAGGATATCAGCATCAAAAACGGCAACGATAGAGCCAGAATACTCGCTAATACACTGGACCAGGCAACCGGCAAATTTCTTGATAACAGTAAATCACCGTCACGCAGAACCGGCGAGTTGGACAACCGGGGCAGCCATTTTTATCTGGCTCTTTACTGGGCCCAGGCACTCGCCGAGCAAACTGAAGACGCTGCCCTGCAGGCGAAATTTGCCCCGCTGGCAAAAACCCTGAGTAACAACGAGCAGAAAATTATCGGCGAATTGAATGCAGTACAGGGAACTTCAGTCGATATCGGCGGTTATTATCACGCCGATCCGGAAAAAATCAAAGCCGCCATGCGCCCGAGTAATACTTTCAATGCGGCGCTCGGTGATGTTTTAGCCCAATAACACGCGATCAGACTCCGTCATCCCCAGGCAGGCTGCGGAGGCTATTGAAAAATATAACCTACTGTGGTCAACACAACGGTATAGGGTATCGCCATATAGACCATTGTCCCATACCCCAGGCGAATAGCCGGGGCGAGGGCAGAGGTCAGCAGGAACAGAAAAGCTGCCTGCCCATTGGGGGTCGCTACTGAAGGAAGGTTGGTGCCTGTATTAATAGCGACTGCAAGGGCTTCAAGATGTTCACGGCTGATGGTACCCGCTTCAAACGCCGCCTTTACTTCATTGATATAGACCGTCGCGACAAATACATTATCCGAAATAGCAGACAGTATCCCGTTGGCCAGGAAGAAAGCTTTCGGCTGCACTTCCACGGGTAATTGCAACACCCAGTTAATAACAGGACTGAACAGATGTTGATCATGAATCATGCCTACGATAATGAAAAAGACGCATAACAGTGAGACAAAGGGCAACGATTCTTCAAATGCATGTCCAATCTGGGCTTCGTTCTTGATACCTGTCAATGCCGTCACCGCCACCAGCAAGGTCAGGCCAACCAGTCCGACTTCCATAATATGAAAGGCGAGTGCAAAAATCAGCACCAGCCCACAAGCCCCCTGAACCCAGAGTGCATATTTTTGGCTTTCTGTTCGTTCGTTATCGAGTTCTTCCAGATATCCCCGCAGAATTCCCCTGACGTCGGGGTGAAGTTTTTCACCAAATCCAAATTTTCCTGTGTATTCCAGGGTAATACAGGTAATTAAACCCGCAATTACTGCGGGAATAGTCACATGGGCCATTTGCTGGGCAAATTCAATAAAATGCCAGCCCATTTCTTCACCGATCAGTAAATTCTGTGGCTCACCAACCAAAGTACAGACACCCCCCAGGGCGGTGCCTACTGCGCCATGCATCACGAGGCTGCGAATAAAACTTCGGAATTTATCCAGCATGTCGCCGCCCAACGTTGATCCATCCACCACCCCATCCGCGTTGTAATCACTATCCAGCGAAGAGTGAACTTTTTCGTAAACACCGTAAAGGGCAATAAATACGGTGATCAACACCGCTGTTACGGTCAGTGCGTCAAGAAATGCCGACAGGAATGCCGCGGCAAATGAAAACATAAATGAAAGCAATATTTTGCTTTCGACTCTCATAATCAAGTTGGCAAAGATGAATACCAACAGTGGTTTCATAAAGTATATGAAACTCACCATAAAAATCAAAAGAGCAAGCACCCCGATATTGTTCTGAATTTCATGCCAAACGGTTTCTGGCGACGTTAATCCGAGGATCAGTATCGCAATCCCCAGGATGCCCCCGCTTTGCAACGGGTAGCATTTAAGTGCCATTGCCAGGGTCAGGATAAACATCGCCATAAAAAGCCAACCAACCACAAAAGACCCTAAAACCAGCTTGATCGGCCAGGCCAGCAACAGGAATACCAGGATAGAATTCTTGAATAACGCTGGTACGTTACCAAGAAAATTATGATATGCGATTGTTAACAAAGCATTTCTCCTAAATAAAAAAGGCTAACTGGAACAGTGGTGACCCGGGAATCGTTCGATAGCAAGCGCAGTAATCAAATAGACTATTAATCAGCCATTGGCTGCAATTGGTTGCTCTACGTTATCGCGATCATTTTGCAATAATTCCGCCACCAGAAAAGCAAGCTCCACGGCCTGTTCTGCGTTGAGCCTGGGGTCACAATGGGTATGGTAGCGGTCGGATAAATCTTCGGCCGATATCGCCCGCGCGCCACCGGTACACTCGGTCACATTTTTACCTGTCATTTCGACATGGATACCTCCCGGATGGGTACCTTCTGATTTGTGCACCGCAAAGAAACTTTCAACCTCGGAAAGGATCTGCTGAAACGGTCTGGTTTTATAGCCATTGGCGGTAATGGTATTTCCATGCATGGGATCACAGGACCAGACCACTTTTTGCCCTTCACGTTCAATGGCGCGAATCAGGCCTGGCAAGTGCTTATCAACCTTGTCATGACCGAATCGTGCTATCAGGGTAAGTCGTCCAGGTTCGTTGTCCGGATTTAAAATTTCCGCTAAACGAATCAGCTCATCTGGTGCCAGCGATGGTCCACACTTAAGCCCAATGGGATTTTTCACACCACGGCAAAATTCAACATGGGCGTGGTCTGGTTGACGGGTGCGATCGCCGATCCAGATCATATGACCAGAGGTCGCATACCAGTCACCCGAGATAGAGTCTGTTCGTGTCAGCGCCTCTTCGTAACCAAGCATCAGAGCCTCATGACTGGTATAGAAACTGGTCTCTCGCAACTGCGGATTATTGCTTTCTGTGATCCCGATTGCGTGCATAAAATTCATCGCTTGTGAGATCCGGGATGCTACCTGCTCATAGCGCTTTGCCTGGGGACTACCGGCAACAAATCCAAGCATCCACTGATGCACGTTTTCCAGTTTTGAGTATCCACCCTGGGCGAACGCACGCAGTAAATTCAAGGTCGCCGCGGATTGCCGGTAAGCCATTTCCTGACGATGAGGATCCGGAATCCGGGACGCTTCATCAAATTCGATTCCGTTAATAATATCGCCCCGATAGGACGGTAAACTGATTTCGCCCCGGGTTTCAAAATCCGCAGAACGTGGTTTCGCAAATTGCCCCGCAATACGACCGACCTTGACCACCGGGCGGGCAGCGCCAAATGTCAGGACGATAGCCATTTGCAACAACACCCGGAAAAAATCACGAATATTATCCGCCCCATGCTCAGCAAAACTCTCCGCACAATCGCCTCCCTGCAATAAAAATCCTCGTCCTTCACAGACATCACCAAGGGATTTTTTCAGTTTACGTGCCTCCCCGGCAAATACCAATGGCGGCCAGGTTGCCACACGCTGCTCAACTTGTCGCAAAGCCTCTGGATCCGGGTACGCAGGAACCTGGCAAATCGGCTTGCTTCTCCAACTATCTGGCGTCCACTGGTTATTCATAGTTTAATCAAGGTTAACGGGCGGATAATTGTATCAGTTTCATGGCTTTTATTAAAAACTGATTTATCATTGACGACCAGGAATATTCCGCTGTTTACGACACTCTCCTGCTCATAAAATGTTAATACAGGACACAAAGATTGATGGATTTTGCGCCCGCCAAATGAATCGAATCAGGGTGCGACCGGCTCAGGTGCGACCGGCTCAGGTCAGACCGGCTCCTGTACAGGATTTTTCTGCTCATGAATAAAATTCGCAATGATAAATCCCGGGTCATCGTTCTCGGTGCCGGTTTTGTCGGCGTTTGCACAGCCATATCCCTTGTTAAACGGGGACTGGAAGTTGTTTTGATTGATCGCCTGCCGGCGGGATCAGAAACCAGCCATGGAAATGCAGGTGTGATTTGCGATATGGGCATTCATCCCATGGCCAGCCCGGAACTCATTCGGGAATTACCGCGATTGCTGTTCAATCGCGACCCACGGTTTCTACTGCAGTACGCGGAACTACCCCGGCTCGCACCCTGGATAATCGATTTTATCGGTAACTGTAATCAACAGACAATGGAAAGCAGTACCGAAGCCATTGCCCCTATTTGTCTGGATGCGCTGTCGCGCCACCAAA
>CAYOGN010000242.1:0-5779 GCA_964403545.1 uncultured Gammaproteobacteria bacterium | reverse complement strand
CGGATCAAACACAAAGTTACACCACCCCCGAAGTCATGGTTCGAATCGGGCCCATCATGGGTATGCCGGCAGCGCTTCAGAGCCTGGGGTTCGATCCGCTAGAAGTATTGGCTGATGGTGGATTTGATATCGGGCTGTTCGACAATCCTGACAATTTAATTTCATTCTCCGCACGTGGACGTCTGATTGCCCATTGCGCGGCAACGACTGAATGCCAGAATTTTGGGCTTTTGATCGGACAACACAGCGGCTCGCGCAGCCTCGGCTTAGTGGGCTTGCTAGTGATGCATTCCCCGGATGTACGAACGGCACTTGAAAATCTGGTTCGTTATTTTCATCTCCACACCCGCGGCGCCACGCTGAGCCTTCGGGAGGATAACGGAATAGCCACTCTGCGCTACCACATTACCCAAATGAGAGCCCCGGCAAATGCCGAAGTCGGTGCCGGCGCCGTTGCCGTGATGTTCAATATATTGCGTGAGTTGTGTGGGCCCAACTGGCTGCCCAGGGAGATCTGGTTCTTACACCAGCAGCCACTCCATACTGAGCCGTATCGTCGGTTCTTTCAAACTCATCTACAGTTTAAAGCCGAGCAAAACGCAATTTTTTTCCTCGCCTCCTGGTTAAACCTTCCTGTGAAAGAAGCCCATCCCGACTTGTACAAAATGGTACAACAACAAATCGACTTGCTGGAAGCCCGACAGGACGGCAACTTCCCAGAGCAAGTTCGCGAGGTACTGCCAGAAGCCATATTGAGAGGAGACGCCAGCGCAGATCACTTAGCCGCGCTATTTTCGATGCATCCCCGAACGCTCAATCGAAGATTAAAAGCTTATGGAATTGGATACCAGGAACTCAGGGACGAAGTCAGTTACGCAATGGCTGGGCAACTGTTGAACGAAACTGACCTGGAGATCAACCGAGTTGCAACCAACCTCAATTATGCCGACACACGATCATTTATCCGTGCATTTCGACGTTGGAGCGGTACAACGCCGGCACGTTGGCGAAAGACTCAGAAACAACACCGCCAAAATGGTTCCCGTTAGCCCTGGTTAGGTACTCCATTGGCAGGTAGGGTTTCGGATTCTTCTCTGACTCACCATTTTTCACTCTCTTACTCTGATAATAACGAAATATATGCAATATATCGCATATATTAATAGTATTTTTATTGTAAAATGTACTTTAAAGCATATTTTTGTTGATCTAACGTTGCACAACAAGTTATAAGGCTTCCTCACCACGCATTAAACCAAATCTTTTCTCCACCAAATAGAATGATCATCGAATTTCAAACCCACCCCGACAACTATCAGCACTGGCGCCTGGAATTCGACGGCCAAACCGCAAACCTGATCATGGATGTCAACCCGGACGCCGGGATGTTTGAGGGCTACCAGCTTAAACTTAATTCCTATGACCTCAGTGTTGATATAGAACTATATGATGCATTGCAGCGAATTCGGTTTGAGCACCCGGAGGTACGGGTAGTGATACTGCAATCTGGCAAAGACAATGTGTTCTGTGCCGGTGCCAATATCCGGATGCTGGCCGGCGCCACCCATGCACATAAGGTTAACTTCTGCAAATTCACCAATGAAACCCGCAATTCCATGGAACAGGCCAGTGAATTTTCCGGACTTCAGTTTATCGCGGCAATTCGTGGTGCCTGCGCCGGAGGGGGATATGAACTTGCGCTCGCCTGTGACCATCTGATCCTGGCAGATGATGGCAGCTCTTCGGTTGCATTACCTGAAGTCCCATTGCTGGCAGTGTTGCCTGGAACGGGAGGCCTGACCCGGGTTACCGACAAACGAAAGGTCAGACGGGATCGGGCCGATATATTCTGCTGCCTCGAGGAAGGGATTGGCGGCAGCAAGGCCGTAGAATGGCGACTGGTCGATGAGACGATCCCCAGATCTCGATTCGACGAAACCCTGAAACAGCGTGCAGATGAACTCGCTGCCCGATCATCGCGGCCACTGGCAACTGAAGGTATTACACTCAACTCGCTTGACAAAAACGTTACCGCTGACTCGATCGAATATTCCACCGTAACAATCAAGATCGAGCGCCAGCAGGACATTGCTACCATTGAGATAAATTCCCCAGAGAACGTAGAGGCATATCGCCTTGAAGACGCGATAAACACAGGCGATCAATTCTGGCCCATCCGGGCCGCACGGGAACTGGATGATGCGCTTTTGCATCTGCGTAGCAATGAAGATCAAATTGGTGTCATTGTTTTTAAAGCAAAAGGCAATTGTGACAGTATCATCGTGCTGGATCAGTTTCTCGAATCCAGTGCAGATCACTGGTTAATTCGGGAAACCCTGCTGAACTGGAGCCGGGTACTGAAACGCATCGACCTGACGTCGCGATCACTGATAGCCCTGATCGAGCCGGGCAGTTGTTTCGCTGGCACCCTGGCAGAAATAGCATTCGCCTGTGATCGCAGCTATATGGCGTCAGGAGAGTTTGAAGATGATCCACGACCCGAGGCAAAAATTGGTTTATCCCGGGCAAATTTTGGCCGCCACCTGATGTCCAATGGCCTTAGCCGACTGGAAACCAGGTTTCTCGGCGAACCCGAAACCATTAAGCGTTTGAAAGGCGTACAAGGCGAACTGATGGATGGTAGCGAGGCAGAAAAATTCGGCCTCGTCAGTGACAGTTTTGATGATATAGATTGGCCCGATGAAGTCAGAATATGTCTCGAAGAAAGGGTCAGCTTCTCACCGGACGCGATGACCGGAATGGAAGCCAACCTGCGGTTCGCCGGACCGGAGACCATGGAAACCAAAATTTTTGGTCGCCTGACCGCCTGGCAAAACTGGATATTCCAGCGGCCCAACGCGGTTGGTGAAGAAGGTGCCCTGAAACGATATGGCAGTGGTCGTAAGGCGACCTACTCCCGCCAGAGAGTGTAATCTATCCGAGAAATAAATTATGAGCACAACACAAGTAAACTACGACAGCCTGATCCCCAACAACGTGGACCTCACCCAGGATCGACGCGTACTAAAGGCGCTGGAACGCTGGCACCCGGACTTTATCAATTGGTGGAACGATATGGGTCCTGAAGGGTTCCAGCAAAGTCTGGTTTATCTTCGCACCGCCGTCGGCGTGGAAAAAGATGGCTGGGCACAATTTGGTTATGTGAAGATGCCGGAGTATCGCTGGGGAGTATTGCTTGCACCTCAGGTAGAGAATCGCAAAATCGGCTTTGGTGATCATAAGGGAGAGCCTGCCTGGCAACAAATCCCGGGGGAGCACCGGGCGATGCTGCGTCGTCTCATTGTTATCCAGGGGGATACCGAACCTGCTTCGGTAGAACAACAACGATATCTCGGGAAAACGGCCCCTTCACTCTATGATATGCGCAACCTGTTTCAGGTTAATGTAGAGGAAGCGCGACATCTGTGGGCCATGGTTTATCTACTGCAGAAATATTTCGCCGCAGATGGGCGAGAAGAAGCCAATATGCTATTACAACGCCGTTCCGGCAATCTTGACAAACCCCGATTGCTGGGTGCGTTCAATGAGGAGACACCGGACTGGTTATCCTTCTTTATGTTTACCTACTTCACAGATCGTGATGGCAAGATGCAACTGGAAAGTCTGGCCCAGTCGGGGTTTGACCCATTGTCTCGAACCACGCGTTTTATGTTGATGGAAGAAGCCCATCATATGTTTGTCGGTGAGAGTGGTGTAGGACGTGTTATTGAGCGTACCTGTGAAGCGATGAATCAGGCCGGGATCGATGATCCCGGCAATATTGAGGCAGTGCGTGCGCTTGGCGTTATAGACTTGCCCACGGTCCAGAAAAAGGCCCGCCTTCATTATTCATTATCCCTCGATCTGTTCGGTTCTGAAATCTCTACCAATGCTGCCAACGCATACAGCGCCGGTATCAAAGGCCGTTATCAGGAAGATAAAATTGATGATGATCACCAGTTATTGAACGACACTTATCCGGTGCTCAAGCTGATGGATGGCAAAGTGGTCAGCGTCGATGAAAATGCATTGACCGCGATCAATATGCGGCTCAGGGATGATTATTCCCATGATGCCAGCAAAGGCGTCGGTCGCTGGAATAAAATTATCCGGAAAGCGGGAGTCGAGTTTGAGTTAACCCTGCCGCACCCGGCGTTTCATCGGGGCATTGGAGAGTTTTCCGAAATCTGCACCACCCCGGACGGAAAGATCATTTCCAACGAAGAATTTGACCGGGACAAAGATCAATGGTTGCCGTCGAAGGACGATGGGGAATTTATTTCATCGCTGATGCAGCCTGAGGTAAGACCGGGCGAAGTTGCCAGCTGGATTGCAAAGCCCAAAGTCGCCGTTGATCGACAGCCCGGAGACTTTGAATTTGTCCAGTTGGATTGATCCATCCGGTGAATGCCCTCATCAAACAGCATCTGATCGACCCGGATATTTGTATTCGCTGTTATACCTGCGAAGAAACCTGTCCCATTGGTGCGATTACACACAATGATGACAACGTTGTGGTGGACGCAGATCAGTGTGATAGTTGTATGGACTGTATAGCTCCCTGCCCCACCGGCTCCATCGACAACTGGAGATTGGTGAATGAAGTGTATTCATTACAACAGCAACTTGAATGGGAAGAATTACCCGATCAGGAAAACTTCGGTGAACTGGACACCGGCACCCTTAGTGAAGCATTGGATGACGAAATTTCCAGTCTGATCTCTGAAGCTCATGCGGGGACTGGCGGTCGCTCGGTGGCACCGGATAGCGCGGCAAAGCCGACAATCAATTTATTTAGTCGAAACAAGCCCGTTGTCGCCACCGTTCAGGGAAATTACCGGATTACTGCCGAACACACGGAATCGGATGTACGCCATATAATCCTGGGGCTCGGTAGTGCGGCATGCCCGTTTCTTGAAGGCCAGAGCGTCGGGATTTCACCACCTGCCAGGCCTGGGGAAGGTCCGCAACCAATACGGCTGTATTCCATTTCGAGTCCCAGAGACGGGGAAAAACGCAACGCCAATAATTTCTCACTGACGGTGAAACGTGAACCACTGGGCCGCTGCTCAAACTACCTGTGCGATTTAAAAAGGGGCGACAATGTCCAGTTGACCGGGCCCTATGGCGGTACATTTCTGATGCCCAACGACCCCAATGCAAATATCATCATGATCTGCACCGGCACCGGATCAGCACCATTTCGCGCCTTTACTGAAAGAAGAAGGCGCGCAGCGCCGGGCGCAAACGGAAAACTGTTATTGTTTTTTGGCGCCCGGACGCCGGAAGAATTGCCTTATTTCGGTCCTCTCAACAAACTTCCGGATAGCTTGCTGGTCAAGCATCTGGTGTATTCGCGGCTTCCTGAACAACCCAAAGAGTATGTACAACACCGTATGACACTCGAAGCCGAAACCATTGCCGAGTTGCTGCAGAAGCCACAAACCCATATTTACATTTGCGGGATTAAAGGGATGGAAACCGGCGTAGAGCAAGCCTTTGCAGAAATATGTCTGAAACATCATTCAGACTGGATGGATTTAAAAACCAGCATGCGCGCAAGCGGCAGGTATCATGTCGAAACCTACTGATCACCAGAATCTCAGGGGTATAAAGGCACCCGGCCAATGGCACGACATTGGAGCACCAAACCTGTCAGCAAGGGGGCTCCTGAAACATTCCATAACGGTATCCTGGGGAGATTGTGATCCCGCACAAATTGCCTACACCGCGAATATTCCGGCATGGGGCTTGCTTGCCATCGAAGCGTGGTACAAGG
>CAYOGN010000241.1:0-19333 GCA_964403545.1 uncultured Gammaproteobacteria bacterium | reverse complement strand
GAATAAGCGGACGGATTTATTATTTTTGAGACTTCTTATGCGTTTTTCTGAATCTTCTTGATTTAATGATGTGGCTTGGCGCCCTCGACAGGATTCGAACCTGTGGCCTTTCGCTTAGGAGGCAAACGCTCTATCCAGCTGAGCTACGAGGGCTTTTGAAAATAGATAGTGCCATCGATATTACTGACTAAAGCCTGATTCAGCTACTCTGGAATCGAGGGGCTCTGGTGCCAGTGTTAAATTGATGGTCAATTACGGAATTATTAAAAAAGTGCAAAATATTACATGTCTATCCGTTACCAGATCTATTGTACCAAATTGCTGAATAATTCTGACCAAAATCAGACTAACTACAGTAAGATTCGTAATTAAAAATTATTTGGCAGATTGTTCATTGACATCTCTTGCAGATGTCAGAAATTAAGTCGATTTTGAACCTGCCTTGAGAAAAGCAACACATCATTGTATAGGCTGTGATGTGCCCCTTTGGGTCATGCTTCGCCGTTATCAATTAAATTATTGTGAGTCGATTAACCACAGTTTCTGATTTTGCAAAACGTCTGGGTTTCGCTGATTCCAGTGATCCTAACCGTCCAGCCGGGATTGGGCAAGTTGGAACGGATATACTTGCCGGTTTAACAGTGTCCCTGGCATTGGTGCCAGAGGCTATCGCGTTTTCATTTGTCGCAGGTGTTTCACCGTTGGTTGGGCTTTACGCGGCATTTATAGTTGGCCTGATTACGGCCGTGTTTGGCGGGCGACCCGGAATGATCTCTGGCGCAACCGGTGCTCTGGCTGTTGTAATGGTGTCACTGGTTGCACAGCATGGTGTAGAGTATCTGTTTGCCGCAGTGGTTCTGATGGGGTTGATTCAGATAATTGTTGGCGTTCTCAAGCTGGGAAAATTTATTCGAATGGTGCCTCATCCCGTCATGCTTGGCTTTGTCAATGGGCTGGCCATCGTGATATTTCTTGCTCAGCTAAGCCAGTTTAAGGTGACTGACTCCCTGGGGCAGCAAGTCTGGATGAGTGGTTATACCCTATGGATAACGCTTGGGTTAGTGGTTGCTACGATGCTCGTAATTCATTTTGTACCACGTATAACGCGATTGATCCCGGCACCGCTGGCGGCAATTGCCTGCATCGCAGCGGTCGTCATTTACTTTGATATTCCGGTGCCTCGCGTGGGTGACCTTGCCTCTGTTGAAGGAGGGCTGCCGACCTTTTCGATTCCACTGGTTCCGTTCAATTTCGAAACACTAATGATCATCTTGCCGGTTTCAATTATTCTCGCAGCTATCGGTTTGATTGAAAGTTTATTGACGTTGAACCTGGTTGGAGAAATAACGGGTAAACGGGGAGGTGCCTCTCACGAGTGTATTGCCCAGGGTGCTGCCAATACGGTAACCGGCTTTTTCGGTGGTATGGGCGGGTGCGCCATGATTGGCCAGTCTATGATTAATGTGAAGTCTGGTGGCCGTACGCGACTCTCAGGGATCTCAGCTGCGTTATTCCTTTTAAGCTTTATATTGTTCGCCAGTCCGGTTATTGAACTGATTCCGCTGGCTGCCCTGGTAGGCGTAATGTTCATGGTTGTTATTGGTACATTTGCCTGGCAAAGTTTCCGTATATTACGCATTATTCCCCGCGCCGATGCTTTTGTGATTGTCCTGGTTACTGCGGTGACCGTCGCCGAAGATCTGGCTATTGCGGTGGTGGTTGGAGTTATTATCTCTGCGTTGGTATATGCCTGGAATGCTGCCTCTATGATTCACGCCCGGGCCCGTCCGTCTACTACCGAAATTGGTGCTCGCGTTTATGAGATTGAGGGGCCGTTGTTTTTTGGTTCTGCCAGTCGCTTTCAGGAGATGTTTAACCCGGATGATGACCCGGAAGTTGTTATCCTGGACTTTGATGATTCCCGGGTTGTCGATCAGTCTGCATTGCAGGCAATTGAAGCGGTCGCCGCAAAATATAATGCCGCGGGGAAACGATTACAGCTGCGTCACCTGACCCATGATTGCCACAAGCTACTGACTACAGCTGGCCAGTTAATGGTGGATATGGATGATGATCCGGACTATGGTGTAGTGGTTGACTATGACGTAAAAACGGGCCGCCTCGGCGGCACTCACTAGCCGCTGGCCATTTATCTGTCGTCAGGGAACTTCTGATAAAAATACAAAAGACCAGTTTTCGGATTAGACAGTTATCAACAAGGATGAATGCAATAAATAACAATCTGGACCTGCATCCAATCGCGGATCGTCTCAAAGATGATGAGCAAGTTCCGGTAATAGATATTGCCGGGCTTTTCGATGAGGTATCCGGAGGTTCGGCAAACACAATCGTCGAACAAATTGCGTCGGCCTGCAAAAACTGGGGATTCTTCCAAATTGTCAATCATGGCATCGATCAGGATGACATCGACCTGGTGCTCGCGCAGATGCACAGGTTTTTTGCTTTGCCCGCAAATACAAAGCAGAGAGTGCTGCGTACGAGAGATAACCCCTGGGGCTACTATAATAACGAACTAACCAAGAACCAGCGGGACAAAAAGGAAGTGTTCGATTTTACTGCTGATGGGGTCGATCCAGTCTATCACTCAAGAAACAGATGGCCTGAAGATAGACAATTCAAAATCGTCATGCTGGATTACATCAAAGCATGTTCTGATCTTTCCTTGAGGCTGCTGGAAGCTTTTTGTGTTGGTTTGGATCTGCCTCCTGATTTCCTGCACAATGATTTCAAGCATGAACATACCGGCTTTATTCGACTCAACTACTATCCGGTTAGTGATCCATTAGCGAATTCGCATATAGACCACCAACCAATTGCTGATCTTGGTGTTCACCACCACACCGATGCCGGAGCACTGACCTTGTTGCTCCAGGATGATACAGGAGGTTTGCAGGTTTATCGGGACGGATACTGGCACGATATACCACCATTACCCGGCGCATTTGTTGTCAATACCGGTGACATGATGCAGGTCTGGTCCAACGATATATATCAGGCAGCTATTCATCGGGTACTGGCAATGGATTCGAGAGATCGGTATAGCATACCCTTTTTCTATAATCCTTCAGCCGAAAGCAAAATCAGTCCATTAGGGACAACTGTCAACGCTGATCGTCCGGGTCGTTATGAAACCATAGAGTGGTCAAAGTTTCGTGGCCAGCGTACCGATGGAGACTTTGCAGATTACGGTACCGAAGTGCAGATTTCACAGTATAAGAAATGAATGAATGAAATGAATGGGGACAGATTTAAATCTGTCCCCCTCCTGTATGTCCCCCTCGCTCCTGTCCCCGTCCTTCATCTATATCTGCCCCCGTCTCGTAAAGGTTATATGACTTTTCAAGCTGTGCGCATACAACTTTTAATTTGGTCTCCAGGGATTTTCGTTTTTTCGGGTCCGTGGTGGAGTCAAGTTTTGCCTCGTAGCGGGATTTTTTATCGGAAAGTAATTGTTGCAGTTTTTCCAGCTTTTTGGGCTTGACTGCCTTTCCTTTACCAGCCTGGTTTAAAAGCTTGTTGAATCGGGCGTTCAGTTTAGAAAACTTCATTGTCTTTTCGCGCTCATATGGCTGAATATAAAAAAATACAGGTGTTATCCATTGGTGATGTTGATAAGCATCAAGATTCTGCCAGACGCTCGATTTCTTCTTCATCAAGGACGATCTCTTGGGCAGCTTCCGCTACCAGATCAGCGTGTGAGGCTAACAAAGACTGTGCTGCATCAAGAAGATTTTTCGCCGTCTGATCGGCATAGTTAAAATCATTCATCAATGAAGTCGCCATCAATGGAGTAATCTGCTTGTCTCTTAGTATATTCGTTATTCTTGAATTCAATTCACCATGTGCCGTCAACACTTCTGCTTTAAGCTCATCCAGTTCAAGAATAGCCATTGCATGATCATAATCATCTTCCTCTCTCAACCTGTAAATTTCCCTGATTACGTGGGCGATTTGAAACCTTAACTTGTTATATTCATCACGAATATGAGCATTATCGGAAAGCATATATCGGGTGGCATTTTTCCGTAGATGCTTTATATGTTTTACGCACTCAACAATATTCGCGGCCGTATTGCGCAGTCGGTAAAGCTCCTCGGAAAATATCCCGGGAACGTTTGACTGGGCGCGTGAAATAAAATCAATGATCGCGCTATAAAGTACTTTAACCTTTCTTTCATAAAGTTCATCCATATCAAATTTATGAACTTCACGATCCATATCGATTGTTTTGGCCAGATCATGAGTGCCCAGAATTTCGTGGCGATGCAGATTCATCCCATGAGCCAATAGTTCAAACGCCGAATCAAACAAATGCCAGACTTCATTCTTTACAGCCGTCAGTACGGTCTCCGGAAACTCTATTGCCGCATCACTCAGATATCTTGGTTCTACCGCGTCTACGGATTTTTCCGGAAAATATCTGTACAGGTAATCGGCTAATCGCTTGATCAGCGGAACCATGACTAAAACTCCGGTGATATTAAACAGGGTATGAAATACGGCAAGTTTCATGGTGTAGTTATCGCCCGCTATGCCTACCCTGGCACTGATTGAATCCACTGCCCATACGAACTGGTTAATGAAGACGATAGCGATAACCCCGGTGACAACATTAAATATCAAATGTGCACCGGCGAGTCGTTTTCCCTCAATGTTGGCACTCATTGATCCGATAATTGCGGTTACCGTCGTCCCGACATTAGCGCCGATGGCAAGCGCAAGTGAATTTTCATAGGTTATCTGGCCGGCTGCCAGGGCGGTCAATATCAATACCAGGGTGGCATGACTGGACTGCATGACAACGGTGGCTGCGGCACCAATGCCGGCAAACAGGAATAATCCGGGATATCCGGGAACGGCCAACGCAGCCAGATCAAAGCTGTCTTTAAACGCTTCAAAACCTTCTTTCATGTAGTGTATGCCCAAAAACAGAAAACCAAGCCCGGCTAGGATGGAACCCGCACCTTTCAAATACCTGGATTTCTGAAATGCCAACACGATACCAAATACAAGCATGGGCATAGCGTAAGCGGAAATTTTGACTTTCAATCCAAACGCCGCGACTAACCAGGCGCCCGTTGTAGTACCGATATTGGCACCAAAAATTATTCCGATGCCGGCGGTCAGGGTAATCAGGCCAGCGCTGAGAAAAGAAATTGTGATCACAGAGACCAGGGAACTTGACTGCATGACTGTGGTGGATACGATCCCAAAAGACAGACTTTTCCAGGTCTTGTTGGTCGTTTTTTGCAGCAGTTTTTCTAATACGCCACCGGTGAATGCTTTGAATCCTTCTTCCAGGAACAACATGCCAAAGAGAAAGATTGAAACCCCTGCAGCAATTTCCTTGAAGTCAGGGCTGATCCAAAACCCATAGGCAAGGATCAATAGAATGGTCGGTAAAAATATTTTTTTCAGCATCATAAACTCTATTGTCAGACAGGCAGAAGGTTATGTTTGAATCTGGTTCGTTTGGGTTAACCTGTATTTTGTCGGTGAAAGTAGTCCGTCAGAAATTCATCAAATGTCATATCGTCACTGGATTCATGTTCTTGCTGTTGTTTCAGCGAGAGCATGGCTTCCTGTTGATATTGGTGTAGTTTAGTGGAATCCATTTTACTCTGCTTGAAATACTCTTCGTGCTGCTCTGCTTTGTTCATGGCGAATGCATAGAAGCTGTCAAAATCATCTTCCATTTCGGCCAGTATGCGTGCTGAAGCGGTGAGCGCGGGCTCTTTAATCTTCGCTCGTTGACTGGCAAGACAATGACCATAATCATTCCCGCCACAGGCCTGATCCAGTAAAGCGGCCACTTCCGTCAATTGGTCGAGTAAACCATTGGCCGCAGTTGTAAAGGGAATCTCCTTTTGATTAAAACTCAGTTTTAATCCCGATTTGCGTCCGTTCATCACAATACGATGACGATTTTCTGCAGCCTCATCACGTTCCATCTCGGTGATATTGTTGTTTCCACTAAGCAGGCAGTAGATGAGAAACATATCAAAGAATCTGATGCTTTCAGCGTCTATACCAACAGGGTCAAATGGATTCAGATCGAGGCTACGCACTTCAACATATTCGACTCCGCGTGCTAATAATGCCCTCGCCGGGCTTTCTCCGGAATGGGCTACAACTTTCGGTCGAATTACTGCGTAAAATTCGTTTTCGATCTGCAATAGATTTGGATTCAGCTGCTGATATTTCCCATTAACAATGGGCTCAATTTCCTCATAGGCCGGATGCGGCGTTTGAATTGCTTTTAGTAATGTATTGGCGTATTCGTTCAGGGAGTTATAACCGACATTTATTTCGAGTTGGGCATTACTGCTATATCCCAGTCCACTCAGCCGCAGGGAGGTTGCATAGGGCGAGTAAAAACTGTGGATGTCGTGGTTCACCAGGTTATGTTGTCGTCCTTTGAGAAAAGATTTACAAACTGCCGGCGACGCGCCAAAGAGATAGCAAGGCAGCCAGGAGTGGCGCAGAAAATTTCGGGTCAACGCAAAGTAGTTGGCCGATTTTTGTGTTCCCCGATCCCGATCATTTTCAGCATCCAGATATTCATTCCAGAATCCATCGGGTAGCGAAAAGTTAAAATGGATGCCCGCGATGGTTTGCATCAATCGACCGTATCGGTGACCGAGGCCTCGTCGATAGGCCTCTTTCATTTTCGCTACATTAGATGCACCATAGCGGGCGATTGGAATTTTCTCTTCTCCCTCAACCACACACGGCATGCTATTGACCCACAGCTTTTCATCGCCGATACATTGATAGGTGTATTGATGGATATCGTTCAGTTTGCCGAGCAGATCATCGATGCTGGTATAAACCGGGGTGACAAATTCAAGTAATGCCTCCGAATAATCCGTGGTAATTGACGGATGCGTCATCGCCGAACCCAGTGCTTCGGGGTGCGGTGTCTGCGCCAGTTTACCATCGACATTTACCCGCAGGCTTTCTTTTTCGAGCCCCCGCTGGAGTTTTGCCAGGTATTGTTCAAGCCCGCGCTGACTGATGCGAGACAATGATTGATCTAACATATTGTGGGTCATGTTTGTTTTCATTAGTTTTGCCGGAGATTGACCTCTACCGGGATAAAAATCAACACTTGAACCGAATCAATATCACTATTCAGGGGCGATTCACATCCAGCAATGATAAAATGCACCGATATGGCAACAAACCCAACATTTGACCGGGAATTTTCGGTCGCACCGATGATTGATGTTACCAATCGGCACTGCCGGGCATTTTTACGCCTGTTTTCCCGTCGTACGCGGCTCTATACCGAAATGATGGTCACCGGGTCTCTTATTCATGGAGATCGAGATCGCTTTCTCGGGTTTAGTGACCCGGAGCATCCTCTGATATTGCAGCTTGGCGGCAGTGATCCGGAGCAACTGGCGTTGTGCGCGGCGATGGCAGAGCAAAGAGGGTACGATGAAATTAATTTGAATGTCGGCTGCCCGAGCGATCGGGTAAAAACCGGAATGTTCGGCGCATGTTTGATGGCGCAACCAGGTTTGGTGGCAGAATGTATCGCCGCCATGATTCAATCGGTGAAAATTCCCGTTACGATTAAAACACGTACCGGAATTGATGATCTGGATAGCTATGAGGCACTTCAACATTTTGTTCAAACAGGTGCTGACGCCGGTTGTCGCCATTTTATCATTCATGCACGTAAGGCTTGGCTGAGTGGACTTAGTCCAAAACAAAACCGAACCATACCGCCCCTTCAGTATCACAGGGTATATCAGCTTAAACGAGATTTTCCTGGCCTCAGGATTACGATAAATGGCGGTATCAACAGCCTCGAAGCCGCTGAACAGCACTATGCCCATGTTGATGGGGTGATGATGGGGCGGGCGGCTTATCATGATCCCTGGTTATTGACGGAGGTTGATCAACAACTTTTTGCTGACCACTGGATCGATCGGCCGCGGTCCAGATTTGACGTGGTTGAAAGGTATCTGCCCTATATCGAGCAGCAGCTCTCCAAGGGTGTTTTCCTGCGCCATATGAGCCGCCATATGTTGCAATTATTCCATGGTCAGGGCGGGGCAAAAGGTTGGCGGCGCTATTTGTCAGAACATGGCCCACGCAAGAATGCAGGCGTCGAAGTCATTGAGAGAGCGCTCCAATTTGTCCACCAGGAAACGGGATTTGTACCCCGGATATCGGGACAATTTGATAGTGCCGGGTCGAGCAATTTCCAGGAAATGATATGAGAACGATAAAGATTATCCTGTGGCTGATATTGGTATTGGCAGTAATAGCAGTTGGCTCCGTGCTGGTCGTTACCAAGCTGATCGATCCAAATGAATTCAAACCGGAAATTTCCCGGTTTGTGGAAGAAAAAACCGGCCGCGAGCTGGACCTAGCCGGCGATCTGGAATTGACATGGTTTCCGTGGCTTGGAGTGGAGACCGGAGCATTGGCATTGTCCAATGCCGAAGGATTCGGCGATGAGTCAATGATTGCGGCTGATAACGTTCGAGTTAAAGTTATGCTAATGCCGCTTCTGAAAAAGCAGCTAGAGATTGATACGGTTGTCCTGGACAAACCCCGGATTCGTCTTCATACCCGGGCTGATGGCAGCACGAACTGGGATGATTTAATTGCCATGGCAGGCGCGAATCCCGGTGCATCGGGATCGGGCGGGCAAAATGCAGGCGCCGTGGCTGGATTGGTGGTACAGGGAATTTCGGTAATTGATGGCCAGGTGTGGTGGCAAAATGACCTGTCGGATCAATCCTTGAAGCTGGAGGATCTTGATCTCTCTACTGGTAAACTGGTGCCGGGTGCGGCGCTCGATGTCGATTTCTCGGTAGACGTATCAGGGAATGCCGTGCCTGAGCCGGCGACGATCAAACTCGATACCACGATTACAGTAAGTGAGAATATGGAATCGGTAGCGCTGGAGAGTACGGTACTGAACCTGAGCATGCAGTCTATGGGAGCAGAACTGTCTATCGAAAGGTTATCTTATGCTGTTCAGGCGGGGTTGGCTGCCATCAGCGGTATTGCAGCAGAGGTAGAAAATCAGGGGGTTAAATCCTCCCTCTCGATAACCTCTGTAAATTTTAATATGTCTGATCAGTCCATTGAACTGCCTTCGCTTAAAATCAGGCAGGATAATTCGGTCCTCGATCTTTCTTTACGTGCTCGGAGCATGATGTCCGAGCCTGCAGTCAGCGGAAAATTTGAGATTAAATCGGACGATATAGCGGCCCTGGTAAAACGGAATGGATTCAGCATGGATGGCTCTCCGGTTGATCTGAAACAGGTAGCTACCCGGGGCATGTTTGAGTTTGAGAACAATATCGTCAGGCTGGACGAATTTGCAATGGATGCAGAAATAAATCAGTTGGCGACAAAAATTGAAACTTCCGCATTCAGCTACGATCTGGCCACCGGTTCAGTTTCCATGCCATCATTGCAAATGCAACAGGGGGACTTCAATTTTGCAGGCAAGCTCGAAGGATCTGGATTATATCCCGCGCCGGAATCAATGAATGTGACTGGCCCTGATTCCATGAAATTGAAAGGGCAGATTGATGTGTCCATTGGCGAGGTTGGGCGGTTGCTGACGAGAAACGGGTTTGACCTTTCACTGCCGGAAATTCCAATGGAAAATATTCGGTTAAACACCAGTTTTACGTTTGCTAACGGTGCTCTTGTTGCCGATGAGTTTACTGCTGATTTTGATCATCACCAACAAACGACGAGGATTACGACACCGCACTTATCCGTTAACTCGAACAGTGGAAACGTCGATCTGCCGACAATGCTCATTGAGCAGGGTGACTTTACACTGTCGGGCAGTGCACAGGGTCGGGATGTATTCGCCGGGCTGGAAAATATGAATTTTGTGGGCAATCTGGAGTTGCAGGCGGGTGATGTGATGGACCTTTTGGCGCGCAATCGTGTGGCAGTGGAAATTCCAGAAGGACTGGTCAAAACCATTTCAACAAATTTGAATTTCGAGTTAGCGCACAATGATTTAGTGATCAATAAACTAGATGCGAAAGTTGATGCCCTGACCCTTACGGGACAGATCGCAATCAACGACCTGAGTAACCCTGGATATCAATTTGACCTCGCCATCGATCAGCTTGATCTGGATAAGCTTGCCGAATCCGGGGGGCAGTCCACCAATACCGAAAAACTATCTACTGCAGAGCAATTGCTGCTACCGGTAGCGCCGCTGAGGGGCATTGTTATCGATGGAAAAATGTCTATTGGCAGGCTGATAACCACGGGATTGACCCTCGATGATGTCAGGCTGGTGGTTACATCTGATAAAGATGTTCTTCGTGTGGACCCACTCACGGCGCGAGGATTTGGCGGTAAGATCGAGACCCGATTGACCTATGATGTGTCTACGGATGTGCCATCAATCAGTCTGGTTAACAATATCAGCGAGGTGGAAGCCGGAGATTTGCTGAAGGCGCTGGAAATTACCGATAAGCTGGATGGAACCGGCAATCTGACTACTGACCTTGATGGTCGGGGAAAGAGTATAGATCAATTAATCGGTTCCCTGAATGGTGATATGGGTTTTCACCTGATCAATGGCGCCATTAAAGGCTATGATCTGCAGGCTACGCTGCTCAAACTGGAGTCGGAACTTGCCCGTTATCAGGGCAAGGAAGATACCCGTACCAGTCAACCCGATGCGGAAACCAAATTCGCTGAATTGTCAGGAACTTTCCAGGTGCAAAATGGAGTGTTTCGTAATCAGGATCTGAAGATGAAAGCCCCACTTTTTCGGGTTGCCGGAAATGGTGCCATCGATCTGCCAAATTCCCGGATCGACTACAAGGTTGCAGTGAATGTCGTCAATTCGGTGGAGGGGCAGGGGGGATCAGCCCTCGAAGATTTAAAGGGTAAAAAAATCCCGCTGAAAGTATATGGTCCGTTATCAGGGCCAAAGTTTACTCTGGATCTGGCGCAATTGCTCAATGAGCAGGCAAAGCAGGAGATCAATAATCTATTAATTAAAGAGCTCGGTACAGATGAACCTTCATCGACCGAAGGCGAAAGCGCTGAAGGCGCAGAGACGGCCAAGCCACCACTCAGCCCGGAAAAAGAACTGGAACAGCAGCTTAAGAAAAAACTGAAGAATAGTTTGTTCAAGTCGCTGGGCCTCGAATAAGGGTTTAAATTAGGACCATTGATATGACCATAGACCGAAAACTTCTCGAGATTCTGGTATGCCCAGTGACCAAACAACCGTTATCAATTCTGACGGCAGCGAAACTTGCATTGTTAAATCAGAAAATTGAAGCTGGTGAGGTGCAAAACCATGGCGGCGAAACAGTAACTGAAGCCTGGACCGAAGCGCTGGTGACCAAAAACGGGTCTACCCTGTATCCGGTATCAGACAGCATCCCGGTAATGCTGGAAGGTCAGAGTATTGCCACCGTACAATTGGGGGATTGGTGACCTTCAGTCATAGTGTATTGGACCACTAGTTTCTCTTCCGCAGTCCGATTCCACGCATCAGTTTCTTGTGCTGTTTTGTCTTTAATCTCGCGACGGCGAATTCAGCCTGTTTGAGCTGACATCCCGGATCATCATCCGATATTGGCTGGCGCTGCGTATAGTCGCCATTCTGATCCATATCCCAGGTGTTACGGTTATCATCCAGGAGCGTGTCCAGGAGCAATCGTAATTCTTTCTGCAACGGCTCTTTGACGATATCCGTGACGACTTCAACCCGGCGCTCGAGGTTGCGCGCCATAAGATCTGCAGAGCCGATCAGATACTCTTCGTTTCCACCATTGTGAAAATAGAAGATTCGACTGTGTTCGAGAAATCGCCCAATGACACTGATGACGGAAATATTTTCAGACAATCCCGCCACGCCTGGGCGCAAGCGGCAGGTATCGCGAATGATCAGTTCAATTCTAACCCCGGCCATGGATGCCTCATATAACGCCCGAACAATATCCTTGTCTTCAAGGGCATTGGTTTTCATCTGGATCAGGCCCCGGCCGGTTGTATTTTGCAATTCCGATTCTCTTGCAATCTTGGTCAGTAACGCCCTTTTCAGATGCTTGGGTGCGGGCAGTATTCGGCGATAATTCCGTTTCGGGGTGTAACCCGTGGTCAGGTAATTAAACAATTCGGTAACGTCATTGCCAATATCTGCGTCGCAGGTAAGCAAGCCGATATCCGTGTAGATACGCGCCGTGCCGCCGTGATAGTTTCCGGTCCCGATATGTACATAACGACGCAGGCCACTATAATCCTGGCGTACAACCATCAATACTTTGCTATGGGTTTTCAGACCGACCACTCCATAGGTGACGTGTATTCCTACCTGTTCCATTCGTTCCGACCAGCGGATATTCGCGGCTTCATCAAATTTTGCCTTGAGTTCAACCACTACCGCAACCTGTTTGCCATTGCGCGCGGCCTCAATCAGTAACTCGACGATACGGGTTTCTTCGTCGGTGCGGTAAAGCGTCATCTTGATCGCTCTCACCTTGGGGTCTTTTGCTGCTTCATCGAGGAATCTGACAACCGAGTGGGTGAACGATTCGTAGGGATGCTGCAACAGCAGTGATTCCACTTCACGAATAATATAAAAAATACTCCGCTGCTGATCCTGCAATCGGTGATGCAATGCCGGAAAGTGCGGCGGATCATGCATATCCGACAGAGGAATGGCCGCAAGCTGGAACAGGTTTCGCTGCGCCATCAAGGTAGATGTTTCGAAAACGTCGGTTTCGATATCGAGCCCGAGCTCAGCTGCGAGCAGACCTTTGCGTTCGTCGTTCATGCCTTCGCTAACCACCATCCTGACAATGGGTGCAATCCTGCGATCTCTAAGTTCCGACTCGATAAGAGCCATCAGATCACTGACACCGGTTTCTTCTTTTTCTGTGCTCGCATTACGGGCTACGAAGAACAGGTCGTAGTCGAGAATCGTCACCTCAGGAAAGAGGAGGTCCAGATTGTTGGCGATTACTTCCTCCAAAGGGACGTAATGATGTTGATCAGCGATCTGAATGAAACGGGGAATACCAACGCCAACGGGTACCTTGATTCGAGCCAGGCCGGGTTCTTCTGCCTTGTTGGCCTGAAGTGTCACTAGAATATTCAGCGAAAGGTTGGAGATAAAAGGAAATGGGTGCGCTGGATCCATAACCTGGGGGGTCACCAGGGGGAAAATGTTTTCCAGATAGTAGGCGCGTACTTGTTTGCGCTCCTCGGTTGATAACTGTTGGTAGCTGGATACCTTAATTTTATGATCAGCCAGTTCTTGCAGAAGTCTGGGTAGTTCCCGGTCTCTGTGTGTTTCAATTTCACGTACCAGTGCAAGACTCTGATCCATCTGTTGCTGTGGCGTCCGGCCGTCAACAGTCAGTTCCACCACCCCTGTGGCGACCTGTATTTTTAATCCCCCGATGCGTTTCATAAAAAACTCATCGAGGTTTGAAGCGAATATGGCAAAAAATTTCATTCGCTCCAGCAACGGATTGCGTTTATCCACCGCTTCATGCAGCACCCGTTGATTGAACTGTAACCAGGTGAGTTCACGATTGAGATAAAGGGATGGATCATCCAGATCGATAGAGTTGGCCAGGGGAACGCTCACTAAACCGGCGTTACTCCTGATAGATGCCTCGTTGATAGAACTTTCGTTCGACTCAGTAAGTTCATCGAGTTGACTACTGGAAGTGGAATCGGGATTTTGCTCCAAAGCAGTTTTCATCGGTTTGGCGGATTGGTTCAATAGACTAGTGCTCATTGATGGAATTTTAGGGTGTGAGTGACAACGAGCCAAGATATGTTTCAATCCAGACTCAGTCGTTCTATATGCCATATTTTATATTGAAATCAATCTCATATTAAGTCATATTAAGGCTAATTCAAAATATAGGAGCGGTCGCAACAGCGATGAACGACTACCCCGGGTCGAGTTACGGCCTGAATTTTCAGATAAAACCCCTAAATGGAACAGTTTCTGTTACCCATCAGCCAGTACTGGCAGTCTGTGGTCGAATTTTTCAGATTCGACCCCGCGCTGCTGACAGAACCGGACATGATATTCCGGCTCTGTGTACAACTGTTGCTGCTCGGTTGTTCCGCGTTTTTCTCAAGTTCTGAGACCGCTCTTTTCTCCCTTTCCCGCCTCGATCTGCAACAACTACGGCGGGAGCAAAATCCTCAGGCGGAAAATATTCACGAATTGCTGGATCAGCCGCGGCGACTGATTATCTCAATACTTAGTGGCAATGAACTGGTCAATATTGCCGCTGCCGTCAATATGGCGGCCATTATGGTGGTGCTATACGGGGGTGACAATGCAGGCTGGATTAACCTGATCGTGATGGTACCGTTATTGCTGCTGTTCGGTGAAGTGACACCCAAAACTATCGCCGTGGGTAATCCTATGCGGTACAGCTCCCGCATTGTGGCCACCCCGTTAATGCTGTGGATTCAATTGATTTCGCCGTTGGTATGGGTCATTCGTGGGGTCGCGGACCGCATCACTACCTGGTTTGTCGGTGAGATCAAAACCGCCGATAATATTCTCCAGGTAGATGAATTTCTCACCCTGGTAGAGCAAGTTTCCAAGGAAGGTGTGCTGGATGCTACCGAGCGGGCGTTGATATATAACCTGCTGGATGCCGGTGAAACAGAAATTGTTGAAGTGATGACACCGCGTACCCAGATGGCATTTATCAACGTTGATATGCCATTCCCTGAGGTGGTGGAAAAATTTATTTCCTACCGGCATCCCAGGGTTCCGGTATTTAAAACTCATCGCGATAACCTGGTCGGGTTTCTCCATGCCGAAGACATTCTGGCGTTGGTGCTGGATGCTGCCGATCTGACCACGATGACAATTGGTGATGTAATGCATCCACCCGTGGTTGTGCCGCTGACCAAGAAGGTAGATGAAATGTTTGATTTTTTTCAGCATCATAAAGTGAGAGCGGCGGCAAGTCTCAATGAATTTGGCGGTGTGGAGGGGTTTATTACCATGCGAGCGGTGCTCAGTTTTATATTTGGTGATATCAGTGGTGGACACCAGGCCACTGCCGGGCTTTACACCGAGAGAGAAAACTACATCTTTGAAGTGCCGGGAGAAATGCGTTTGACGGACTTCGACAATTTAACCAACTTTGGTATCGATGATCCACGAATGACCACCATCGGTGGAGTCGCTTTTCGCCACCTCGATCGATTGCCTAAAAAAGGCGACAGGGTTGAGTTTGAGGATATTACCCTCGAAGTGCTGGAGATGGACGAGCATCGTATTGCCCGGGTCAGGGTAGGGAAGGGGGTCGATCTTGACGATTTTATTCGGGCCGATGATGTCCATATTACCGATCAGGAGGATCTGAAAGATAAAACGATGGATCGACCTGATGTGGAGGACGTGGCGGAAGATATCGATGAGTCGGTGGATTTCGTCAGTGAAGATGAAGCGGATCAGCTTGAAGATGACGAAACGGTTGAACCGCGAACCGGTACAGGTTTATGAGCATTGCACTGATGATTTTACTGGTGATTGTCCTGTTGCTCCTCAAGGGGTTCTTTTCAGGATCAGAAATTGCACTGGTGAATTGTGACAAGGTAAAGTTAAACGCACGTGCCAATCAGGGGCATAAGGGTGCGCGCGAGGTACTGCGTTTATTCAAGACACCCGATGTAATGCTGGGCACCACTCTGGTTGGTACCAATATCGCAACGGTGGCGTTAACGACATTGGTGACAATTGCATTTATTGAATGGTTTGGAAGCGGCGGTGCATTCTACGCTTTTCTCGTATTCACCCCGTTGTTACTGATCCTGGGAGAGATTGTACCAAAGAGTATTTATCAGCAGAAATCTGACCAGATTGCACCATTGGCTATTTTTCCGTTGAAGATTTTCTCCATTATCTTCTACCCCATTATTTTTGTGTTTTCCCGAATGGCGAGATTGTTCGCAAGAATAGCCGGGGCCGGAAAAGTTGAGCAGAATGTTTTTATGACCAGAGAGCAGATTCGGTCAGTGGTAGAGATGACAGAACTTGCCTCTGAACTGGATACATTTGATCGCAATCGTATCAAGAGGGTAATCCGATTTGGTGAGACTACCGTTGGTGAAGCGATGATTCCAATCAGCGAGGTAACAGCGATTCATCGCAATCGCGGCATATTGCGTGCAGTTGCTTCGGTTCGACGCTATGGATTCAATCGACTTCCGGTCTATGACGATAATATTACCAATATTGTCGGCATCATAACCCTCACCACCTGGGACTTGATGGATAAATCATTACCGGAAAAGGCGCTAAGTGATTTGATTCAACCCGCGTACTACGTTCTTCAGTTTCAAACCATTGATCAACTGCTACCCGTATTGCGCAAGCGAAGCGATCATATGGCGATCGTAGTAGATGAGTTTGGTTCCGCCATCGGCATTATTACCATGGAGGATATTGTAGAAGAAGTGGTTGGCGATATTGATGTTGGTTATGACTTCGAGGAATACATGCCAAGAAGACGTCATGTGTTTGAAAAAATTGGTAAAGATGCCTATATTCTTGACTCCAGATTATCTGTTTCCGACGTCAATGATATCCTGGAAATTAACCTCAATACGAAAAACAGCCATACCATTGGTGGTTTGGTTATGGCCCAACTTGGCCATATTCCGGAACAAGGTGAAATGGTAGTCGAACAGGGTTACCGGTTTACCGTAGAAGAAACCACCGATCGGGCCTTACTCAAGCTTCGGGTAGAGCCACTGTAAGATTTCGTCTTTGACATTTGATTCACAATCCATTGTAACCTCCATCGATCCTTGTTAACGGGGATTCAATGTATCTCGACATAAACACAGGATTGATTGCGGCACTGGAATACATTCCATCACCGAACAACGATAAAAGGCCGAACGCCGACGATATCGATACCCTGGTGATTCACGCCATCAGCCTGCCGCCGAATCAGTTTGGCGGTGATTATATACAACAACTGTTTGCCAATTGCCTTGATCCGGAAGTGCATCCATATTTTGCAGAAATTCATCATCTGCGCGTATCAGCGCATTTTCTGGTACGCCGGGATGGGCAGATTCTCCAGTTTGTACCCACCACAAAAAGAGCCTGGCACGCAGGGGATTCCTGCTTTCAGGGCCGTAAAGTGGTGAACGATTATTCCATCGGTATTGAGTTGGAAGGATGTGATGACAGGCCGTTTTCAGATACCCAATACGATCAATTATCCCTGCTTACCTGTCTTGTCACGGAAGCCTATCCGGCCATAACTCTGGATCGAATCGTAGGACATTGCGATATTTCACCTGGTCGCAAGACAGATCCGGGTCCCTGTTTTGATTGGCTGCGCTACAAAAAGCTTCTGGGTGACTGATATATTTTATTCTGAATTTCAGCCCTGATCATATAAGGCCCTGATCATATAAGTAGTATGGCATGATGTTACATAGTATAAAATGAGGCGTAGCTTTGTAAATCGCAGTGTGATGAGAGCAGATCCCGAACGACTAATCCAAAAAATCCTGGCCGAATATCCTCAGGTGGAATTTGCTTTGCTTTTTGGTTCACTAGCGACGGGTATTGCGAATGTAGAGAGTGATATTGATTTAGCTATTTTGGCCCATAGGCCAATAGACAAAAGTTTGAAAATCAGTCTTATAGAAAGTATTGCAAAAGAGACGGGCCGGTCTGTCGACTTGATAGATCTTCAATTTGCAGGCCAACCCCTGCTAGGGGAAATATTGTCGAAAGGTAAAATATTGCTCGAAAATGACGAACATTACGCAAGACTCATTTTAAAAAACTTGTTAGACAAGGCCGATTTTTTACCTTACAGAAATCGAATTCTCAAACAACGTCGAGAAGCATGGATAGGCAAATAGTTAACGAGAAACTTGAGTCGTTGAGACGGTGCATAGGTCGAATTGAATCAAAGAAGCCCGAGACAGTCGAACTTTTACTAAATGATGCTGACCTGCAAGATATCATCGTACTCAATCTAACACGGGCGGTACAGCTTTGTGTAGACATTGGGGTGCATATCATTGCATCTAGTGATGAAAGGCCTCCCACGACCATGGGAAGTACGTTTGATATTTTGCAATCACTCAATATTATTGATTCATCTCTGGCTTCCAGCATGAAAAGAGCCGTTGGATTTCGAAATATTGCAGTTCACGGTTATGCTGCGCTCGACTATGAAATAATTTATGCAATTATTTCTGAACAGGTGTCAGACTTTCAGCAATTCGCGCGTGCTGTTTCAGAGCAAAATAATAACAGCATTTAAAAATTATTTTGCTACGCTTGTTTTCACTAACATCGAAAACATAATATCCCTTGAGCAGTAGCCATAAAAGATGCCCTTACATATCACGATGCGTCAGTTGCAGGTGTTTGAAGCGGTTGCGCGACATCTGAGTTTTACCCGCGGCGCAGAAGAATTGCATTTGACCCAACCTGCGGTATCCATGCAGGTAAAGCAGCTTGAATCCATGATCGAGCTGCCACTGTTTGAGCAGATGGGCAAGAAAGTACATCTTACCGAAGCAGGTCATACGATGTTACGCCATAGCCGCACGATGATGGCCCATCTCGCCGAAATTGAAAGAGATGTCAATGGTCTCAAGGGCGTCGAAGGAGGGCAACTGAAAATTTGTATTGCTTCTACGGTGAACTATTTTGCGACCCGGTTGCTGGCAAAATTTTGTGAGCAGTACAAAAAGGTGCATATCAGTCTGGATGTGATCAATCGGGAAGAACTGATTCGTCGTCTGGAAGCGAATCAACCAGACCTGGTGCTGATGGGGCAACCACCGGAAAGTCTGGACGTTGAGGCGACGGCATTTATGGATAATCCATTAATTCTGATTGCCAATCCACAGCACAGACTGGCCGGTAAGAAGAATATTTCCATCGACATAATTCCCGAAGAGACCTTTGTGATGCGGGAGCCCGGTTCCGGTACCCGTTCTGCCATGATGCGGTTGTTTGAGGAACACAACGTTGACCCGAAAAAAGGTATCCAGCTATCCAGTAACGAAACCATCAAGCAAAGTGTCGAAGCAGGGCTTGGTCTGGCTGTAGTTTCTGCCCATACTGTGGAACTGGAATTGAAGGCTGGCAGGCTGGTGTCTCTTGACGTACAACAATTTCCAGTCAATCGAAAATGGTATGTCTGCTATCGCCGCGGCAAAAGGTTATCAACCACGGCAAAAGTCTTTCTCGAATTTGTGATCGAAGAAGGCAAGCGTACCGGTGAAATAGTAATATAGATTTACCAGATTGAAATTTTACTCA
>CAYOGN010000240.1:0-11113 GCA_964403545.1 uncultured Gammaproteobacteria bacterium | reverse complement strand
TACACCGCCACCTACTACGATTACGTCTGGATCAATCAGATTAATAATACCCGAGATGCCCAGACCGAAGAATTTTACCAGCCGATCAATGGTCGCATCGGCATGGGGATCGCCTTTTCCAACCGAACTGACGATGCTCGCAAGGGGCTTTCTGGACCCGGACTGAGCGTGATAAAACTTCTCCAGCGCGGGTCCGGAAATCACTGTTTCGACGCAGCCTGTTTTTCCGCAATAGCATTGGCCACCTGATTTATCCAGGTAGTTGTGCCCCCATTCTCCGGTAATCATGTTTTGACCACTGATTAACTTCCTGTTGATGACCAATCCCCCGCCGACACCCGTGCCCAGAATGATACCAAAAACAACTTCCGGCTCGGGGTTCAATGAAGAAACAATTCCCATATACGTTTCTGCAAGGGCAAAACAGTTGGCATCATTTTCGATGATAACCGGGATGCCGAGTATTTTCACAAGGTCATTTGCCAGCGGTTTATGCAGTAAATGTTGAGAATTACTGCCCCGTAACAGGTTATTTTCAGGGTCCATAGAACCTGGCGTTCCGATTCCGATTTTTTCGGCTACCAGACCTGTCTCCTGTCTAACCTGATCGACCAGGTTGCTGATTCTTGATAGTACACAGGCGTATCCCTGCTCACCCCGGGTTTCAATGCGGGTTCTCTGGATGACAACGGGATTACTTGCAGATTCCAGCACCACACATTCGATTTTGCTGCCGCCGAGGTCAATTCCCCAAAGAGGCTTTTGCTGCATGCTGTTAAAAGTGTGGCCTTCGGTAAGGCACGGTATTGCTGCTTTTGGAAATAACGAGTTGCCACAATTGCAAGTCCCTGGCCCGGAAGGCGCCAGCACAAACGCGAAGATAATAAGTCCACATTCGATAGAACCTGTCACTGTAGTTATCTTTGAGATGTTTCCAGTTCTGTTCGAAATTGTGATGCCACGCCATCAGGGTGCGGTCATAATCCGGCCCGATATTGTGCAAATCTTCAACGATCAGATTCGGTTCAAGGGCGTCGGAGATTTGTTTTAACGAGGGAATCTCTCCATTGGGGAATATATAGCGGGAAATCCAGGGATCCACTCCGGGTATCGAATCATTTTTGCCAATAGTGTGCAGCAGTGCAAGAGAATTATCTTCCAGACAACGGTCGAGAACCTGCATGAACGTATGGTAATTCTTGTGACCCACATGCTCGAACATTCCGATGGAAACAATTGCATCGTACTTTCCCTGTATCTCCCGATAATCCTGCAATAGAAAATTCACGGTTAATCCTTCGCATCTATGCTCTGCAAGTTTGGCCTGTTCTTTGGATACGGTTACGCCAATGACATCGACGCCGTATTTTTCTGCTGCAAAGGCTGCGAAACTACCCCAACCACAGCCAATATCCAGTACTCGCATGCCAGGTTTTAGATCAAGTTTCCGACAAATCAGATCCATTTTATCAATTTGCGCCTGATCCAGATTGTCAGCGGTTCGCCAGTAAGCACAGGTGTAAACCATACGGCTATCCAGCATCGCCTGGAATAGATCATTTCCCAGATCGTAATGGGCTTTGCCGACCTGAAACGCCCGTGATCGCTTTTGCAGGTTGAATAATAAGGCGCTCAGTTGCTTTATCTTGTATGGGATATAGCTTCTACTTTTCCCAACCGGAGACCGTAGTAAACGATAAGCCAACTCATCCAGTAGCTCAACCTCCCATTTGCCATCGATATATGATTCACCCAGGGCAAGAGAACCGCTGGTTAACAGCTTCAGCAGGATGGATTTGTCTTTTACCTGGATATCCCACGGATTGGGACCATTTAGCGTTATCCCGGCCTTATCGAGCATCGACTGCACCGTGCGGTCGGCGAAGTTAAAATCACTGTGGGTAAAAGGTTTGGTTGAAGATTTTTCCATTGAGATAGAAAGCCCCCGATGCCTGTTTAATACACTACCCTGATTAATACGCTACCCTGAGATACTGTCCAAAAATAAAAGGTTATTCAATCTCTTGGACAAACCCGCAGACGATCAAGAACGGTCGCCCATTTCTCTCTGGTTGTCTTGTGACCGCGATATTCCGGATTGCCAATGGAATCAGTCGGTTCGCGATTGAACCTCAAGAAGATGAAAGCCAAACTGGGTCTTCACCGGGCCGTGGACTTTTCCAACTTCATCATTGAAAACTACCGTGTCGAATTCGGCGACCATTTGTCCGGGGCCGAATGTACCCAGATCACCGCCTTTTTGGCCCGAAGGGCATAGCGAGTGCGCCGCAGCGACTTCGGCAAAATCGGTGCCATTTTCAATTTGTTGTTTCAACTGATTGCATTGATCCTCAGACTTGACAAGGATATGTCGTGCGGTTGCTTGAGCCATGATGGTTAAACCTCGGTAGTAAGTTAAAAAGACCGATCAATGCTAACAGGTACGCCATTCGGTCTCCACCCCGGCGAAAGGCGACTTCAATACCTACAGGTCCGGGATCTATTGATTTCAATGAGCGATTTTCCAGTTGCCTCCAATTCCGGTATCCACTACCAGAGGGACATTTAATTTTGCCACCGAGCACATGATGTCGGCGGTTTTTTCAGCCATAAAATCTGCTTCTTCCACTGCCACTTCCAACACCAGTTCATCATGCACCTGGAGGATGATCCTCGCATCCGGTTTATTTTGTTGCAGCCATTGATCGAGTTCGATCATCGCTATTTTAATCAGATCAGCAGCAGTGCCCTGCATCGGTGCGTTGATGGCGGTACGTTCGGCATACTGACGGCGGGGAGCGCTCTTTGAATGAATCTCGGGGAGGTTCAGACGACGGCCAAAAAGAGTTTCAACATATCCCTGTTCTCTGGCGAGTTCCCGGGTGTCATCCATATATTGTTTAACCCCGGGATACCGGTCGAAATAAATTTCAATATAGGCTTTTGCTTCTTTCTGCGGAATTTGAAGTTGCCGCGCCAGTCCAAATGCGGACATGCCATAGATCAAACCAAAGTTAATTGCCTTGGCGCGTCGACGCTGTTCTGGATCCACGGTATCGGGATCGCCGCCAAATACTTCGGCTGCAGTAGCGCTGTGTACATCGAGTCCTTTGGAGAAGGCGCTGACTAACCCTTTGTCATTGGACAAATGCGCCATTATTCTCAGTTCGATCTGGGAATAATCTGCAGCAAGCAATATATTCCCTGGTTCTGCAATAAAAGCCTCTCGAATACGTCGGCCCTGTTCCGATCGCACTGGAATATTCTGCAGGTTCGGATCACTGGACGAAAGTCTGCCTGTTGCTGCAACGGCCTGGTGATAGGAAGTATGAATCCGGTGGCTGGCTGGATTGATCAATTGGGGTAATTTGTCAGTGTATGTGCTTTTCAGCTTGGCGAGGCCGCGATGTTCCACAATAAGGCGGGGCAGGTCATGTTCAAGAGCCAGTTCTTGCAATACGTTTTCTGCCGTTGAAGGTTGGCCTTTTGGGGTCTTGCTGAGAACCGGTAAACCCTGCTTTTCATACAAAATTTTCTGGATTTGTTTCGGTGAAGCGATGTTGAATTCTTCACCCGCCAGCATATGTGCTTGCCGTTCTATCTCAGCCAGTCGTATCGCAATCTCTGCGCTTTGCTGTAACAGCATATTTGGATCAACTTTGACCCCATTGGTTTCCGTACGGGCAAGTACCGAAAGCAGGGGCATTTCCACGGTTTGATAAAGCTCATACAGTTTTGCCTGTTGCTTCAGCAAGGGCAGTAATACATGGTGCAGACGAAGGGTGATATCAGCATCTTCGGCGGCATAAGGGGTTGCCTGCTCAAGAGGTACCTGATTAAAAGTAAGCTGCTTTTTACCACTACCAGCGACATCAGAAAACTTGATCGTACTGTGGCCCAGGTGTTTCATTGCCAGGGTGTCCATATCATGGCGAGAATTGCCGGCATCGAGTAAATACGACATTAACATCGTATCGTGCTCCACACCGTCGAGCGCAACACCATGATGGTGCAGTACTTCCATGTCGTATTTGAGATTCTGCCCGGTCTTTATCTGGCTACTGTCCTCCAGCAACGGCCTCAGCTTATCCAGGGATTGTTCAAGTGGCAATTGTGCAGGGGCTCCCTCATAGTCATGGGACAGAGGCAAGTAAGCTGCCAAACCCTCGGCGGTGGAAAATGAAATGCCTACCAGCCTCGCCTGATGCGCATCCAGTGACGTGGTTTCAGTGTCGACGGCAAAAATTTTGGCGCATTCAAGTCGCCTGATCCATTTATCCAGAGAGCGGTTGTCCAGAATAGTTTCATAGGCTGGTTGCTCCACCATATTTGCCATATTCTCTATGTTTGTTTGCCCGTGGTCTGATGATTGTCGGTGTTCTTCTCCCCCGGGATTCGAATTGCCTTTTGCCATATTCTGAGTATTGCTGTCCAGATCCTTTAGCCAGGACCGAAACTCAAGCTGCTGATAGAGTTTTCGCAACACAGCAGGATCTGGATTGCGAATTTCCAGGTCGTCAGGCCCAATCCCCACGTCCACATTACAATTGATTGTTGCCAGGGCGCGGGACAGTTCCAGCTGATCGAGGTTTTGCCGCAGATATTCGCCGACTTTTCCACCAATTTCATTGGACCGTATGACAATACTGTCCAGTGAGCCGAACTCGGTCAACCATTTGACCGCGGTCTTGGGGCCGACTTTTGGAATCCCCGGAATATTATCTGCAGAATCTCCCATCAATGCCAGGTACTCGATCATTCTTTCCGGAGGTACACCAAATTTGTCTTTTACCCCTGCAATATCCAGCCGGGTCTTTTTCATTGTGTCGACCATTACTACCTTGTCATTTACCAGCTGAGCGAGGTCTTTATCACTACTGACGATCATGACATGAAACCCCAGCTCGACCGCTTGCGTTGAAAGCGTACCGATTACATCATCGGCTTCTACTCCCGGAATGGAGATCAGTGGCAGTCCAAGAGCGGGAATAATTTCAAGGACGTACTCCAGCTGCACTCTTAGATCATCCGGCATGGGTGGGCGATTCGCCTTGTATTCAGGGTACATGTCATGGCGAAACGTTTTCCCCCTGGCGTCCATTACCATGGCAATATGCAGTGGTTGACATTCTCTAAGGAGGCTTTTCAGCATATTAACTACACCATAAATTGCATGGGTGGGCTGGCCATTGCGAGTGGACAACCCCCCCTGGCTGCCGAGTGCGTGGTAAGCTCGAAACAGGAATGCAGAGCCATCAATGAGGATAATTTCTTTGTCAGGGGACATAGGGTTCTGGTGCCGGGAATTTTTATCTGCGTAATGTAGTTATTCTACATGAGTGAATCATAACGCGGTGGCGGGAAAGATGATCAGAGGCTGCTAAAGTAAACCGAATTCCGGTTATACTTGGCGAAGTGATTTCGGCAAAAGTCTGATGACCACAACCAATGCTGAAAATTAATGAAACTTGTGGCCACAGCCAGTTGTCATACTAGTACGGCGAATTATTTGAACTGTAGATTGCCGTATCGGCTAACCTTCTGAATGGGAACTAAAAGATGCCAGGACAAAGAGAGCAAAACCGACAACCTGCTGTATTGGGATCAGCGCGAAACATGACCCGGGTAACAATCAGCCTGTCGGCACTATTTCTCCTGCTATCCATTGGCAGCCCTGTCGGCGCCCAGGAGACCGAGGGACTGAAGCTGCCCGAAGATATCGCAGCGAGGGCGGTAACTGAGGATTCAGACGCCAAATTTCAAGTCGAAGAGAATCGGATTGGCACCCGGCTTGATCGGGTGACGGTACGGCGCAAAAATGGCCCGGACGGGATATACATTAATTCAGGGATAGATTCGATGTGGGTCACTGAGGCGAATGAACTGGGCGAACTACCAAATGTACGGCGGTGGACTATTGGTTCATGGTAGCGAGGTTTTCTGCAAAACTCGTTCTGTATTTGACCACGGTTGTATCCCTGATTTTCTTTGCACCGGTATTGGCAGATAATCACGGATCGGTTCGTGTATACAAGTTGAATTCAAAAGGGCAACTAATTAAAAAAGGATGGGTCAAGCATAGTGAGGAGCCAGGATGCCATGATTTGAGGCGTCAGCACCAGGTACATCGATTCGCCCAGGTAGGATTTAGCTGGTGTACCTTGTATGCAGGAGACAAGTGCGAGCCCGGAACCGAACTCAGCGCTTTATGGAAGGGTAGTAATTATCGCAAAATTGATGTTGATTTGAGTTTGCCACAAACCAGATTGTTGCCGGGTTCCAAATGGTATCTGGATCCATCACAAAAATCCGGAGTTGGTTCCTGGGCCTGCCAATACTAATAATATCTCAGTCTTCGCACGACGGGATTGAGACAGTCACTTCCACCCCTTTGCCATCAAGCCGGTTGCTGGCCCAGGCAATTCCGTTATGATATTCAGAAATTAGTCGAACAACGAACAATCCCAGGCCCAGGTGGGAATGTTTGGCATTTGTCTTTCCGTAAGAAACCATGGGATCAAACAAGCGCTCGCGAATATTTTCAGGAATCAGGGGACCTTCATTCAATACAATGATTTCCGCGTTGTCATCCTGTTCCCGCACCCTGATGACGATGCCTTTACCGCCCGGACTGAACTGAACAGCATTGTCAATCAATTTATCCAGCATCTGAGCGAGATGATCAGCACTCCCGTCTATCCACAATGGCCGTGATTCTATTTGTAACAGGAATACATAGTCGGGGTGGCTGGTGTCGTATCCCTCAACAATTTCCGAAACCAGGGTGGATATATCCAGCCGCTCCTTGATTTCATCTCTCATTGCCTCTTCGAGATTTGCCGCCTCGGTAAGGCTGGTAAGAATCATACGCAGTCGCCCAATTCCATTTTGTGCCCGTTGCATGTGCAAGTTCTTGCTCACGCCCGGAATATCTGATTCAAGAATTTCCAGTGAAGAACTCACGACGTTGAGCGGGTTATTCATCTCATGGGCAAGGGTATCTGGCATGCCCTCAAGATAATGGGTATAGCCTGACAGCCGCGTTAACATGCTGGTAATACTGCGGCCGAGATCGCCGAGTTCATCTTTCGGATAGGTGCGGCTGGGGATTCGGTCTTCCAGCACCCGGCCTTCGGCGGTTATCGACTGTTCCGTGGTTTGAAAAAGACGCCTGATTCGCACCGTAAGGCGCCACGCAAATACGAACAATGATGACAAAACAAAGGCAAACACGAGGAAAGTAACCACGGTAAGATTTCGTAGCAGGGAATACTGCTGGGCCAAAATGGCGTTGCTACTCTGTTCCACCACCACCGCACCCAGTACCTTGTCCTCAGATCTGATCGGATATCCCGCGACAATGATCTGTGCTTTTTGATCAAGAGATGGCCGTGCTTCGACCACGGGTTCGCCTTTCAATATGCGAGCAAAAATTTTGTCGGGTCGGTAAGTAACATCCTTTGGAACATCGATAAACTGATCGGCAGGTCGCTTTAGCAGGTTATCAATATATCTTCCGATTTCTCGATAACTCTGGGTGAAAAAAGACGCGTCGGTATTGTCTGCAAGGGGTTGCTCAATGGCCGCCGAAAGGCCTCCCACCACGGCCCGTACTCGTTGCTCGTTATCGAGGATCCAAATTCTCGACTGGGGTCGATCCAGACCTTTGAGAATCTTGGTCAATTCCGGAGAATTCAGTAAAATCTGGCTGGGTTCACTGTTGGCCTGTTGTGGTGAAGTGGATAGTATGGCACTGATTTGTCTGGTTTCCGGGTCGTCTACGTCTACCGCAAAATAGCCTAATCGCGATCGGGTGCCGATGACATTGCGTGGAATTCTCAGTTCAACCCTGTAGCCCCAATCTGTTTCCGCCAATTCAGCGATAAAAGTTTTGATGGCTTCTCCATTAATGGGTAATTTCCATTGTTCGTCTACCAGGTAAATACTCATTCTTCCCGCGGCACGTGCAACCATCAGATAGTGCCGAAGTTCGCCGTCGGGTAGTTGCAGCAGGATTCTTATTTCGTCGCTGTTATCCAGTTGCAATAAATCGAGGTCCCGATAAACGATGATATCGTCATTTATTTCAAATAATACATACAGATCATTATTGAAATATCCAATCACGTTTCGCATTGAAAAATCATACGGGTCATCATCGGCTTCACAACTGAATTGAACGCTTCCAGTGTAATCATTCCCTTCCATGAGAATCGATTGCCAATCATTCACAAGACCATCGAGTTGTACCGGGCTGGGTAATTCGTGGGCATAGAGGTCATTTTTCTTGCCAAGAAGCTGTGGTACGCCGGTTGCCGGATTAAACAGTTCCGAGCGGTCATTTAGCACCGTGGCGATACCACTAGCAGCCAGTAACTGAGCGTCCTGCTGTCCACGTAAAAGAAACAATTGCATTTCCTGGACGTATTGATATCCCATCCAGGGGATGCTCAGCAGCGATAGCGCAATCCAGGTCAGCTTGGATTTTATACTGAGAGAGCGGAGAGTTTTGAACATTGCCGGACAGTTGAACCTGGGTTATTGAAGTAGCCCGCACCTACCAGCCGAAATTCAGTCAGCTTGCCATCTGTAACCGACACCGAACACAGTCTGGATCAAATTGAACTGTGGATCTACCTCCTTAAACTTCTTGCGCACCCTTCTTACGTAACCATTTATCGTGTTCTTCTCGACATAGCTCTGGCGAGTGGTCTGCATAAGTGCCTCGTATGTCTTGACGTGCCCCGGATGTCTCGCTAATGCTTCAATTAACCAGAATTCTGTCAGGGTTAAACTCAGAATCTGCCCCTTCCACGATACAGACATGCTGCTTTGGTCCAGTTCCAGGTCTCCCAGCACAAGTGCCGAAGGCTGGTCGGAATTAGTCTGGATAGCGGTCGCGATTCGAAACAGCGATGATACCCGAACCGCGAGGAACTGCAGATTTACCGGTTTTGTAATGTAATCCCAGGCGTCTAATCTCAGACCGGAAACCCTGTCAATATCACTGTCCCGGGCAGTCAGAAAAATAATAGGCAGTTTCGGGCTTTTCTGACGCAGCTCCCGGCATAGATCAAAACCTCCATCGATATCCTGTTCCAGCATGATGTCGAGAATTGCCAGATCAGGCAGCGAGCGGCGAAATCCGGCAAGTGCATCGGGCCGGTTTCCATATAGTTGAACGGTATATCCCTGGGATTTTAAAGCATCAGCGTAGTTTTCTCTTTGGTCAACGTCGTCTTCTACAATTGCAATAGTTCTGGACATATGAATTTGCATGAATTTGGGTCAAGAATGGGGCCAAGTATACCGGATGAATAAATGTTGTCAGTGATCCCGTGTGGCAGGTCAGTCAAGTGCCATAACAATACCATTAGTTCTCCGTTTTAGTGCCATTGCCAGCGGGTGTAATTGTGTTGCGATGTTAATCAGGAGATGTTGTTATGAGCGAAAAAGTATTTATTCCAGTTACCGACGAGATGCTATATGAGCATCCAGAGCTAATTACCGCTCCACTGCGACCATTTCAAATCGATGATCCATGTTATCACTGGATGGCGATAGAGATTGAGCCAGTTGAGGAGCCGTGCAAGAATGCGGCCTGATCAGAATATTTGCAATCGGTAAATTATATACCTGTGGGAATTGAGAACGCCCCTGGTGTAATCGTTTAGCAGCAATTCTGTGGTCAGGGTTGCTAAATCATTTCCAGTCTGGCGTATGCGGGAATGATCCATTTTGTTCCTGCCTCAACAAAATTAATCTGTATCCTGGTGTGTTCTCCCTGACCCTCGAGCGTTAATACCGTACCTTCGCCAAATTTCTCGTGTCTAACCTGGGAGCCGGGCTGAAGGCCATTACGGTTCGGTTGGCTTTGTCCTGCGGTCATTCTGCGCAATGGCTGACTGATTTTACCAGAGCGGATTTCTTCAACGTTGCTGGTTGGAACTTCGGACAAAAATCTTGAAACCCGGCTATAGCTTTCCTTGCCATATAGCCGACGAATCACAGCATAGCACATGTACAACTGTTCCATGGCCCGAGTCATCCCGACATAGCAGAGCCGTCGTTCCTCCTCGAGTCGACTCTGCTCTTCCAGAGAGCGATTGTGGGGGAATAACCCCTCCTCCATTCCACAAAGAAACACCAGCGGAAATTCCAGTCCTTTAGCAGAATGCAAGCTCATTAACTGGACACAATCTTCCCATTCTTGCGCCTGCCCTTCGCCGGCTTCAAGGGCAGCATTAGCGAGAAACATCGACAACAAATCCAGCTCATTGTCGATGGTCTCACCAGGGGTGAAGTTGCCCGCAGCGCTGACCAGTTCCTCCAGGTTTTCTACTCGACCCTGGGCCCTTTCTCCTGACTCCTTTTTGTAGTGTGCCAGCAATCCACTATGTTGGAGAACCTGATCGGTCAGGTCCTCGAGGCATTGAACTTCTGTTTTATTGTCCATGGAATCAATCATTTCAAGAAAATGAGTGATTGCTGCCATCGCCCGGGCAGGGATCAATTTCTGCTTGATTACCTCCCTGGACGCCTGCCACATCGATACCTCATGCACCCGTGAGAACTCTCTGATCGGTTCCAGGGTACGGCTGCCAATTCCCCGTGGCGGCAGGTTCACCACTCTTTCAAATGACGGGTCAGAATTCCGGTTACTGATCAGCCGCATATAGGCAAGTGCATCCTTGATTTCAGCACGTTCAAAAAACCGTAGTCCGCCATAAACACGGTAAGGCATCCCGGTGGATAACAATCGTTCTTCAAATACTCTGGACTGTGCATTTGAGCGATAGAGGATCGCTACACTATCCCTGCGATTGCCCATTTCCACCCACGATTCAATGGCGTTGATGACAAATTGGGCTTCATCCAGTTCATTGATGGCACCGTATACCCTGATCGGATTACCGTCCGCAGCCTCAGTCCATAGTTTCTTCCCCATGCGATCGGTATTGCGTGCAATTACTGCATTGGCGGCGGCGAGAATAGTTCCACTGGATCGATAGTTTTGTTCCAGCCGGATGATTTTGGCGCCGGGAAAATCTTTTTCAAACGATAACAGATTTTCAACCCTGGCACCTCGCCAGCCGTAGATGGACTGATCGTC
>CAYOGN010000239.1:0-10115 GCA_964403545.1 uncultured Gammaproteobacteria bacterium | reverse complement strand
TTTTCACCCCTTCGCTGAAAACCCGAATTGTAAAGCCCGCCCTGGGTGACAGTGCCGGCGTTTTTGGTGCTGCATTTTTAAATACTTAAGTGGCAGCAGGATTACCCTTGGGCTATTTTAATTTATAATAGCCTGGGGTATTCTGAATATCAAAATTACCGAGGAGTAAGCTATGTTTGATGTGGATCAATTTATTGCCGATTGCAAAGCGGCCTATGCGGAAGATTCCAGTCATAAAGCAGTTCGTGAGGTGGCGGCGCGTGCGGTCAGTGAACCTGGCAAGATTCTGCAAGGGTTGGGGGAGCCTGAACGCGCAGGCGTACAAAAGCTTTATCACGCACCAGATCTTACTATCCTGAACATTGTCTGGGGGCCGCATATGACGTTGATGCCGCATAACCATAAAATGTGGGCCGTCATCTCCATGTATACCGGTCGCGAGGACAATATTTTCTGGCGCCGGATAAAGGATGATCCGAATGGTCGTATTGAGGCAGCAGGGGCTGATGCTCTATCAACCGGAGACTCCAAACCGCTGGGCCGGGATATTATCCATTCGGTGACCAATCCAATTCCCCGCCTGACCGGGGCCATTCACATCTATGGCGGTGATTTTTTCGAAACTCCGCGCAGCGAATGGGATCCGGAAAGTTTGTATGAAGGCCGCTATGACGTCGAAAAAAATATGGCGCTTTTCGAGCAGGCCAATCGATTTCTTGATAATACCTGAATTAAAAGTCTGACCGGTTATTCTGCTGGCCCTGGCGTGGCCATTTAACCAGGATACGATATCGCGTGCGAGGACAGTCAAAAAAACCGGGCGCTGCCCGGCTTTTTTAACCCAGGTTGACCAGGATCAGTATCGATAATGTTCCGGTTTATAAGGCCCATCAGCGGACACACTGATATACGCAGCCTGCTCATCGCTTAGCCTGGTCAGACTGGCACCAATTTTATCGAGGTGAAGTCTGGCAACTTCTTCATCCAGGTGCTTGGGCAGTACGTAAACTGCGTTATTATATTTATCTCCATCACGCCAAAGCTCAATTTGTGCCAGTACCTGATTGGTAAAACTGTTTGACATGACAAAACTTGGATGACCCGTACCGCAACCAAGATTAACCAGTCGACCTTCTGCCAGCAAGGTAATTTTGTTGCCATTGGGCAGCGTAATCTGATCGACCTGGGGTTTCACATTATCCCATGGGTACTGTCTCATCCCGGCAACATCAATTTCGTTGTCAAAATGCCCGATATTGCAGACGATGGCCTGATCTTTCATTCGCACCATATGATCATGGGTAATAACATTGAAGTTTCCGGTGGCAGTGACAAAAATATCTACCCTGGAAACCACCTCGTTGAGGTCCACAACACGAAATCCTTCCATGGCTGCCTGGAGCGCGCAGATAGGATCGATTTCAGTAATCCAGACCGTAGATCCAAGGCCCTTTAGAGACTGAGCCGAACCCTTACCCACATCACCATAACCCAATACCAGTGATATCTTGCCCGCCACCATTACATCTGTAGCACGCTTTATACCGTCCACCAGCGACTCCCGGCACCCATACAGATTGTCAAATTTGGACTTGGTAACCGAATCATTGACGTTGATTGCAGAAAAGGGCAATTCGTCATTTTTTGCCAGCTGATACAATCGATGTACACCGGTTGTGGTTTCTTCAGTGACCCCCTGGATATTTGCCAACCGGGTACTGTACCAGCTGGAATCATTTTGCAAACGCGCCTTGATCGAGGCGAACAAAGCGACTTCTTCTTCACTACCAGGAGTATCCAGCACCGAAATATCTTTTTCTGCTTTGGTGCCCAGAATCAGCAACATTGTGGCATCTCCACCATCATCAAGGATCATGTTGGGCGTTCCACCATCATGCCATTCCATCAGGCGATGGGTAAAAGCCCAGTATTCTTCAAGGGATTCCCCTTTATAGGCAAATACGGGAATACCTGCGGCGGCAATGGCGGCGGCGGCGTGATCCTGGGTTGAAAAGATATTGCACGATACCCAGCGCACTTCTGCACCCAGAGAAATGAGTGCTTCAATCAATACTGCAGTCTGAATTGTCATATGTATGGATCCGGCAATACGCGCACCTTTCAGTGGTTGCTCGTCGGCATATTTTTTACGTACTGACATCAAACCGGGCATTTCGGTTTCAGCGATATTTATTTCTTTACGGCCCCACTCGGCCAGCCCGAGATCGGCAACGTAAAAGTCCTGATCGAGATTTTCGGCAGCTTGAATTGACATTATTTTTTTCCTGAATTTGAAGATTAAACAGAAGCCTTCGTAACGAAATACAGCAGGCTTACCAATATTGTTGTAAACAGATCAGATACCAGCATCGGCCCGGAGAGCCTCAACCTTGTCGGTAATTTCCCAGGAGAACTCTGGTTCGGTTCGGCCAAAATGGCCATAGGCAGCTGAGTTGCGATAAATAGGCCGTTGCAGGTCGAGGGATTGGACAATGGCTTTGGGGCGCAAATCGAAATGGGTGTGAATCAGTTTCTCAATTGCATCATCACTGATCCTCCCGGTTCCGAAAGTGTCTACCATTACCGAGACAGGCCGAGCAACCCCTATTGCATAAGCCACCTGGACTTCACACTTGTCGGCAAGACCGGCAGCCACTACATTCTTGGCCACATAACGGGTAGCGTAGGCAGCAGACCGACTCACCTTGGAGGGATCCTTGCCGGAAAACGCACCACCACCATGATGCGCCGAGCCGCCATAAGTATCAACGATGATCTTGCGGCCGGTCAAGCCGCAGTCACCCACTGGCCCGCCAATAACAAATCGACCGGTGGGATTAACCAGAAAGCGAGTATCCGAAGAAATCATTTCCAGCGGCAAAACCGGCTTGATTACTTCTTCAATGACAGCCTCAGACAATTCACCATGAGAAATATCATCATCGTGCTGGGTTGACAGTACTATGGTATCAATAAAAACGGGCTTTCCGTTTTCATAGCGTACCGTCACCTGGGACTTTGCATCGGGCCTGAGCCAGGGCAGTTTTCCCGCCTTTCGAACTTCTGCCTGTTTTTTAACCAGGCGATGGGCATAAGTAATCGGAAATGGCATCAACACATCGGTTTCGTTGCAGGCGTACCCAAACATAAGACCCTGGTCACCTGCACCCTGATCGAGGTCAATTCCCTGCCCTTCATTTACCCCCTGGGCAATATCTGAAGATTGCTTATCCAGAGAAACCATCACCGCACAGCTTTGGGCATCAAAACCCATCTCTGACGAGTTATAGCCTATATCCTCAATGACGCCCCTTACCACCTGGGGAATATCGACAACAGCACTGCTGGTTATCTCCCCGGCAACAACGGTTACACCGGTGGTCACCATGGTTTCACAGGCCACTCTGGACCCGGCATCCTGGGCGAGCATTGCATCCAGCACAGCATCTGACACCTGGTCAGCGACTTTGTCCGGATGTCCTTCGGACACAGATTCAGAAGTGAAGAGATACGACTTGGACATTTATTGTTGCCTCAAAATAGATGAAAGCCCGCACATGACAGGCATTTTAGACGGAAACGCTTTGTATCACATAAAGATATCTTTATACTCCAAGCCTATCATAATTGTACGTCGAGGAAAATCCTCAACCTTGATTGGTTGCTGTATTTTCTGCGCTCAAAACGACTTTTAGGGAGATGATTCGGTTAGAATACGCGCGCCCTCAAATCTTGTGCTCTGTCAATGGGTTAATTGTGATTTCAGCAATCATCTTTCTGGCCGCGCATCAGGGCTCAATAAACCCCGCTTGACAAACCAGAATCATGAACCGCGAATTTCCCGATGCCCGCAACACGGCCAGAGTACTGACCGAGGCGCTCCCCTATATCCAGAAGTTCCAGGGGAAAACTATCGTAATCAAGTATGGCGGCAATGCAATGATCGATGCTGGCCTTAAATCCGGCTTTGCACAGGATGTGATTCTGATGAAGACGGTAGGAATGAACCCGGTGGTAGTACACGGGGGGGGGCCTCAAATAAGTAATGTGCTGAAAAAAATCGGCAAGGAGTCGACCTTTATTGACGGTATGCGTGTTACCGACAGTGAAACAATGGATGTTGTAGAAATGGTGCTGGGAGGCCTGGTCAATAAAGAGATCGTTAATCTGATCAATTCAACCGGTGGCCGCGCAGTGGGATTGACCGGAAAAGACGGTAATCTTATAAGGGCTCGCAAACTAAACGTAAAAAAGGGTGATCCGTTGCTGGAGCGCTCCGAAATTATTGACTACGGTCATGTCGGTGAAGTGGAATTCATTGATCCAAAAGTGGTTCAGTTATTGGAAACCGAGGCATTTATTCCTGTGATTGCACCCATAGGCGTTGGCTCTGATGGCCAAACCTATAATATCAATGCCGATCTGGTTGCCGGTAGCCTGGCTGCAGTGCTTGCCGCAGAAAAACTCATTTTGCTCACCAATACCGCTGGTGTACTGGACAAAAGCGGTACCCTGCTTGACAGTATCAAGGCCGGCGATGTGAATTCCCTGATCAAGGATGGCACCATTAAGGGCGGAATGATTCCAAAAATTGAGTGCGCCCTGGACGCGGTGCTTAACGGCGTCAAAACCTCAAGTATTATTGACGGGCGTGAGCCCCATGCTTTGCTACTGGAGTTATTTACCGATAGCGGTATTGGCACCCAGATTCAAACCTGAACAACTTTTTTATTTTCCATGCCCGTTTCAAATCTGCGAAATATCGCAATCATAGCCCATGTTGATCATGGTAAAACCACCCTGGTGGATCGTCTGTTGCAACAATCTGGTACCCTGGGCGAACGCTTTGGACCCATTGAGCGAGTAATGGATGGCAGTGACCTGGAAAAAGAAAGAGGTATCACGATTCTGGCGAAGAATACTGCACTACGCTGGCGAGATTACCGGATTAATATTGTAGATACCCCGGGACACGCTGATTTCGGTGGAGAGGTTGAGCGGATTCTGTCGATGGTGGACTCGGTATTACTGCTGGTGGATGCGGTGGAAGGTCCGATGCCCCAGACTCGATTTGTCACCCAGAAAGCTTTTGCCCATGGACTCAAACCCATTGTGGTAATCAACAAAATTGATCGCGATGGAGCACGACCTGGTTGGGTGCTGGATCAGACATTTGATTTATTTGACCGCCTGGGAGCCAGCGACGAGCAACTGGATTTTCCGGTAGTTTATACTTCCGCTATTGAAGGTTATGCAAACCTTGCCCCCGACCAGCGCGGTGGCGATATGACGCCGTTATTCGAATCCATTGTAGCCAATGCGCCCGAACCCGACGTCGATCTCGATGGTTCATTTCAGATGCAGATTTCCTCGTTGTCCTATTCCAGCTATGTGGGAACAATTGGCGTTGGCAGAGTATCCCGTGGACGCCTCAAGGCCAAGTCCAGAGTTTTATGTATCGATCGCGATGGTAAAACCCGTAATGGCAAAATCCTTCAAATTTTTGGTTTCCATGGACTGGAAAAAGTAGAGATCAAAGAAGCGCAGGCAGGAGATATTATCGCTATCACCGGGATTGAAGATCTCAGTATCTCTGAAACTTTATGTAGCCACGATCACCCTCAGGCGTTGCCTTCATTAAGTGTGGATCAGCCCACTGTGAGTATGAATTTCCAGGTCAATACCTCACCCTTTGCCGGTCGCGAAGGCAAGTTCGTCACTTCGAGGCAGATTGGTGAGCGCCTGAAAAAAGAGCTTGTTCACAACGTTGCATTACGGGTTGAAGAAACCCCCGATCCCGATATTTTTAAAGTGTCAGGACGCGGTGAATTGCACTTGTCTATTTTGCTTGAGAATATGCGTCGGGAAGATTTTGAGGTGTCTGTTTCGCGCCCCCATGTGATTTACCAGACTATCGACAATATCAGATGTGAACCGTGGGAAGAATTAAGCGTGGATATTGAGCAAATACACCAGGGTGCGGTGATGGAAGCATTGGGGGCGAGAAGTGGTAGCCTGCAAAGTATGCAACCCGATGGCAAGGGTCGGGTTCGGCTGGAATACAGCATCCCTGCTCGTGGACTCATTGGGTTCCAGACGGATTTTATGACCATGACATCGGGTAGCGGAATGTTGCATCACGTTTTTGACCGTTATGCGGCGATAGCACCCGGAGAAGTGGGCAACCGGCACAATGGGGCATTGATATCTACCAGCACAGGCAAAGCCTTGGGTTTCGCGCTATGGAATTTACAGGAACGTGGACGCCTGTTTCTGAAACCAAATGTTGATGTTTATGAGGGCCAGGTAATCGGCTTGCATTCACGCAATAACGATCTGGTGGTCAATCCACTCAAGGGCAAACAACTCACCAATGTACGCGCGTCCGGCAAGGATGACAGTATTGTTCTTGAGCCGCCCATTCGGTTAACCCTTGAATCCGCCATCGAGCTGATCAATGATGATGAACTGGTCGAAATAACGCCAAAAAACATCCGGATACGCAAGAAGTTCCTCAAAGAGCATGAGCGAAAGCAAGCGTCGCGGGCGAAAAGCAAATTATTGGTCGAATAAATCTGCCATGATGAATTGGCGTATTGGCGCTCAGCCAATATAAACCTTACGAGCTCTGAAACGCCACCTGGACAGACCACCCATGCCGACGCTCCAGTATTGTTCAACCCGACTCGACAGAAATGCAGCGCTGCGTCAGGACAGAAGCTGGTTAAACGCTCAGCTTGCGTCTGATAGTGGTCTCGTCACTACCCTTTGGTCGCAGCAACATCTGGTTCGGACGGTGGGCAATGATCTTCAGCCAGCCTATCTTGCCATTAGTGAGGCTGCCCTGATATTGGCCAATGCGGCAGAAGTAATCTATCTCGGTCATGATAAAGATCAGCCTGTTTTCGCCGCTGATCTTGGTGAACTATCGGAACAGCGCCTGACCGAAATATTGCAGCATGCGGCACCGGAATGTGAAATGGCGGATCTTCGAAGTATTGGTTCTTTACTTGAACCCAAAGACGGATCAATTCTCGCTTATGCCCGCAGTCTGACTTATTGGCATCAACAAAACGGCTTTTGTTCTCGATGTGGACATACAACCCACAGTCGCAGAGGTGGTCATATGCGCTATTGTCATCATTGCACCAGGGAAAATTTCCCTCGAATCGACCCTGCCGTAATTATGCTTGTAGAACAAAAAAATCCCACTGACGGCATTGCCCGTTGCCTGTTGGGGAGACACGAAAAACTACCTCGACAAATGTATTCCACACTCGCAGGTTTTCTTGATCCTGGTGAAAGCCTGGAACAGGCTGTAATCCGGGAAGTGTATGAAGAGGCTGGCCTCAGGGTTATCGATCCAATCTACATGGGATCACAACCATGGCCGTTTCCATCGTCTATGATGCTTGGCTTTCGTGCCAGAACCAACGACAGAGAAATCGTGGTTGCAGTAGATGAGCTCGAAGATGCGAGATGGTTTAGCCGCCAGGAGGTCAGAAAATTTGGTAACCATGGTGATCCGGATTGTCAAATCTCCCTCCCCCGCTCAGACTCTATCGCCAGGCTACTGATCGATACCTGGCTCGATGAAGAGTCCTGAGCAATATCCGGCTACCGAATTATCTGAATTGAAATTTTTCTGGAAATCACCATTTAGTATTGCCAGAGATTCTTGATTCTCGGCCCTTTAACTACTGAAAGCTTTTAGCAACTCTATCTATGGCCCAGGCACATACAGAAACAGTCACCGAAGTCCATCATTGGTCAGATCGATTGTTTACCATCCGAACTACGCGTGACCCATCACTTCGATTTCGTAATGGTGAGTTCACCATGATTGGTATTGAGGTGAACGGCAAACCGTTAATGCGCGCCTACAGTATGACAAGTTCTAACTATGAGGATTATCTTGAGTTCTACAGTATAAAAGTACCTGATGGCGCATTGACTTCCAGACTCCAGCATATCGAGGCAGGAGACAAACTGTTGGTCAGCAAGAAACCTACCGGATCGCTGCATTGGGATCAACTGCGCCCTGGTAAGCATCTTTACCTGCTGAGTACCGGTACAGGGCTTGCGCCCTTTCTGTCTATTATCAAAGATCCAGAAGTATATGAAAACTTTGAAAAAGTGATTCTGGTACATGGTTGCCGCTATATTAACGAATTATCATATGAGGAATTGATTACGCACGAATTACAGAGTAACGAATACTTTGGTGATGATGTGAAGCAAAAACTGATCTACTTTCCGGCAGTAACCCGCGAACCCTACAAAAATTTTGGCCGGCTCAGTTGCCTTATTGAAACCGGGAAATTGATGGAAAAGATTGGCCTGCCACCACTCAGCGTTGAAGACGACAGATTTATGTTATGTGGAAGCCCGGCGATGTTAAAAAGCTTGAGTGGTTTGCTGGATCAGTTGGGATTTACCGAAACCCGCAAAACGGAATTTGGTGAATATGTCGTTGAACGAGCATTTGTAGAAAAATGATATTTGATATCTAATGGCCCGGTAACGAAACGTATTTCACGCATCCACAACTGAATATGTATATTCCTCACCACTTTCAAGAAACACGAAGGGAAATACAGCACCAGCTGATAAAAGAGCATCCATTTGCTTCTTTGATTTCTCAGGGTAAAGAGGGCCTTGTGGCAAACCATTTGCCTTTACTGCTTGACACAACAACAACCCCGCTCGGTGTGTTACGAGGGCACCTGGCCAGAGCAAACCCGATATGGAAAGATTTTTCAGACTCTGTGGAGTCCCTTGTAATCTTTCAGGGACCTGACAGTTATATTTCTCCTTCGTGGTATCCGGGCAAATCTGAACACGGAAAAGTAGTACCCACCTGGAACTATATTGCGGTCCATGTCACCGGTATTCCACAAATTATGGATGATCGCACCTGGATACTAAATCATATCTGTGAATTGAGCGATACGCACGAGGCCTTTCAGGAGGTACCGTGGAAAGTATCCGATGCACCAAAAGAATTTATTGATCAAATGATGTCGGCTATTGTTGGCATTGAAATCCCCATCACTTCGATCACTGGAAAATGGAAAGCCAGCCAAAATCGATCAAAAGAAGATCAACGGGGAGTTATCACTGCACTAAAGTCCCAAAGTGGAGACGATGACCTGGAGATGGCCGACATAATCTGTGGCAACCTTAAACAGGAGAAAATGGCGTAATAGACTGTCAGGGTCCAGGCTACCCTAATTCATCTCCGCCAGTTGCGAAATTGAATCTTCGATAATCTTTACTGCGGCAACGATATCGCGGTCTTCGATGTTCAATGCGGGCGCCAGACGCAGTACGTTGGCGCCAGCCATCAGGATTAACAATCCATTTTGCGTGCACCTGGTCAGTATCTCTCTGGCCCTGCCCTGCCATTGACCCGAGAGTTCGCAACCAAGCAATAGCCCATCGCCCCGTATATCGCTGAATACAGCGTATTTCCGATTTATCTTATCCAGTTCTCTCAGCAATAATTTGTTCTTTTCCCGCACTGATCCGAGCAGTTCGGGCTGGGCAACAATTTCCAGTACTTTGCTCGCGACTGCGCAGGCCATCGGATTGCCACCGAAGGTGCTGCCATGGGTGCCAACCTTGAGTGACTCGGCAATTTTCCTGGTCGTCAACATGGCACCAATTGGAAATCCTCCCCCGAGGCCTTTGGCAGTGGTCAGGATATCCGGTGTTATCCCTGATTTCTGATAAGTAAACAGGTAACCAGACCGCCCTATCCCCGTCTGGATCTCGTCAAAAATCAAACTGGCATTAAACTGATCGCACAATGCCCTCGCCGTTTCGACGAATTCCTGAGTTGCAGGATTAACCCCTCCCTCCCCCTGTACCGGCTCAAAAATAACCGCGCAGGTGTGGTCACTAATCGCAGCTTTGAGGGCCGCGACATCGTTGAAGGGAAGATGGGTAATACCGCCAGGCTTGGGACCAAATCCATCACTGTACTTATCCTGTCCACCGACACAGACGGTGAAGAAAGTCCGGCCATGAAATGAATTGCGGAATGAAATTATTTCAATTTTATCTTCACCATAATGCTCAATGGCATAGCGCCTGGCCAGTTTAAGCGCTGC
>CAYOGN010000238.1:0-2915 GCA_964403545.1 uncultured Gammaproteobacteria bacterium | reverse complement strand
TCCGGCACTGAAATTCCTCGGCGGAATTCCACTGCATGTGGCAATTCCGGCCTGCATGCTGGGTTACATTTTGACTGGAACCGTTGGCGCTGTTATCTATGCCCGTCAGGGCACAATAAACTGGCCATTGGCGGTAAAAGTATGCGCTGGTGCCATTCCGGGCGCTTATACAGGCGCATTCCTGCTACCGTTTGTTTCCCCCATAGCGCTGGAATTTACCATTGGGATGTTGGTTATGGCTACGGGCATACACGCATTTGGTAGTCCTCCAGCCCTCCGGGAAACGCATTCAGCGCTCACTGGCGCCGGATTGATTGCAGTTGGATTGATCACCGGCATTGGCTCGGCAATGACCGGTACCGGTGGCCCGTTACTCCTTATTCCGATTCTGATCTGGTGCAAGCTGCCGGTGCTAACTGCTATAGGGCTTTCCCAGGCCGTTCAGGTACCAATTTCGCTGATGGCAACTTTAGGTAACTTTGTTCACGGAGATGTCGATCTTGAACTCGGGTTACTATTGGCGATTGTGCTCGCTGCGGGTGCAATGATTGGCGCAAAAACAGTGCACCGATTGCCGGTACATATTTTGAAAAAGATGATCGCTCTGATTTTGTCTGCAGTTGGACTGTTGATGTTGGTCAGATTGATTGTCTGAAGTTCGACTCCCTCGCTTTACACTTTTTTGCCGGGAAACACTAGTGGTTCAACACATGATGATTGATGGGTTCAGTTCTGAATGAATGAACGCGCAAATTCGTTGGTTCGCGGCGCCCGGATTATTTTGTTTGGCAGTGAGGGTGGATTTTCCCGACTGGTACTTCAACAGCTACTCACTCATGAACTGTGCGTGGTCGGGATAGTAATGATTGGTGCGGCCGATGAAGGTCACGGCAGTAGCCAATTCCCGGTTAGCGTGAAACAACCGGTAAAACCGGGTGGGCTCGCCGATTTGGCTGAAAAAAACAAGGTAGCTGTAATCACTACCCAAAAGCTTGACGATGATTCGTTTGTCCATCAACTGACAAAAAAACGGGCGGATATTCTGCTGGTTGCCTGCTTTAACCGGAAAATACCGAAACACATTTGGCAGCAAATGGATATCCCGTGCTGGAATTTGCATCCATCCCTGTTACCAAAATACCGTGGCCCTTCCCCACTATATTGGCAGATTAAAAAAAGTGAATCTGAAACGGGCCTGACACTCCATCAGGTTACCGGCGATTTTGATGCTGGTGACATTGTCGCCCGGCAATCTCTTCCTTTGCCTGTGATCCGGGACAAGAATTCACTGGATAATTGGGTCGCCAGACACGGGGTTACATTATTCTGTAAAACACTGAAACGATATTTGCTCGGCCGACTGAAACCAGAGCCTCAGAATGAATCCATCGCCTGCTATTTCCCCAATCGGGAATAATAATCTGCCGGTGCACTATCAATGCCGAAGGTCAAAAAGATTCGCCCCATGCCATTACGGTTGTGCCATCGAGATTGTCTCAATGTTGCAGAATGACGACGCAGAATTCGATATACTCCAGCGCCAATTCATATTTTTATTATTGATGTTAAAAAAATCAGTACATTGCGTGGTCCTGAAGCAGGAGGCCGAAGCGCTGGAGTCTCCGCCCTATCCCGGGGAAATCGGTCAACGTATATTTGCCAATGTCTCCAAAGAAGGCTGGACACGCTGGCTTGAACGATTAGTCAGCATCATCAATGAAAATGGCCTCAATTCATCGGATCCGAAAACACTGGAGTTGATTGAAAAGCATATGAATGGATTTTTCTTCGAAGAAGGGGACTACGGCCAGCTACCAGCGGGTTTTCATGAGGCGGGTAGTGCTTCGGCGAAGAAGTAGTTTATTGTTTGTCGTTATTGACCGAGTCTGGTATTGAATATCGGTGTCACGATAAATGCAAGTTTCGCATAGGCTTTCCTTAGCGCGGCTACTACTTCTTCCGCAGTATTTGCGCGGGCAAATATAAATCCGGGATACTGATTTCCCTCGGGTAACGGGACTAACTCGTTCCCTGTCCTGATGAGAATGTCGATGTTCTCGATATGCTCGACCCGCCTGGCATCGGTCAATCCTTCAATTCGCTGCAGGAGCCCCCGTTTCCGAATCGGGATCATCATGACGCCCCTGGCTTCACCGGGTGGCGTTAATTTATATTGTCGCCCGATGGCCAGGGAAATAACCAGTTCCTCAAGATTAAACGCGTTGTTACTGTCCAGACAACGGGCGCAATCTCCACCAATGGTGCGGGCTGCCACTTCCAGTATCCAGGCGCCGCTATCGTTAATTCGCAATTCGGCGTGGATCGGTCCGGTGGACAATCCGTATACCCTGCAGGCCGTGGAAACCTGTTCCCTGATAGAGGACTGTATGCCGGGAGACAGGTTTGAGGGTGTGACATAAATCGTTTCTGCAAAATACGGACCAACCAGTGGGTCGGGTTTGTCAAATATCACCAGCGTAGTCAGTTTTCCGTGGTGCAGAAATCCTTCGTACGCCACTTCCAGACCACTGATGTAAGACTCTACCAGCAAGTGGCGCTTTTCAAACAGATCGTGTTCATCGGCCAGCATTCTCTCGATACGATTGCAGGTTGAAATGAGTTCCAGGGTATCGTTGGCCCGGATAACACCGCGACTGGCAGACAGCGCCACCGGCTTGACCACGCAGGGAAATGTAATCCTCGCCAACTGCTGTTCCAGTGGCAGATCAAGGTTAATTAGCCAGTGCGCGGGTACCGAACAACTACTTTTTGCGAGATGCGCCCGTGCCAGATCTTTTCGCCGGGTCAACCGGGTGGCACCTGGAGCATTATGGGGGAATCCAAGTTGTTGCGCTACTTTTGCTGCCAGTTCAACAGTGCTGTCATCAATGCCGATTACACCGATAAAAGGAGTA
>CAYOGN010000237.1:0-33318 GCA_964403545.1 uncultured Gammaproteobacteria bacterium | reverse complement strand
AATCATGACCTTGTCGACAGGTCCATGGGAATCTTTCTGGGTATTGTTTTACAGTTTCGCGACCTATGGCAACGCGGGCTGGATGCGTGAACAGGTCTGCATTTACATGTGCCCCTACGCCCGCTTTCAAAGCGCGATGTTCGACAGCAATACACTGGTTATATCATACGACGAAAATCGGGGGGAACCACGAGGGCACCGTCGCCGCAAGGAAGATCCGGACAGTCTGGGGCTGGGCAGTTGTATTGATTGCAAATTGTGTGTCCAGGTATGCCCTACCGGCATCGATATTCGTCAAGGGCTTCAGTACCAGTGTATCGGCTGCGCAGCATGTGTCGATGTATGTGATCAGATCATGGACAAGATGCAGTATCCAAAAGGGTTAATCAAGTACACCACTGAAAATGCCACGAAATCCGGAAAGACAAAACTGATTCGTCCCCGGGTCATCATATATGGCATGATACTGGTAGGAATTTCTGTCGCCCTGATCGTCGGACTGGCAACAAGACCGAATGTGAGCCTGGATGTCAGCAGAGATCGGAATGTGTTGTATCGGGTAACTGAAGCAGGCCTGGTTGAGAATATCTATACGCTGAAGATCCTCAATAAGCACGAACTGGATCATCTATACCGGATACATGTAAGTGGTATCGATGGCTTACAATTACGCCAAACCACTCCATTTCTGGTCAAGTCCGGGGACATTTCAGAACTGATTACCAGCGTTCGGATTGACCCCGTAGAGATGAAGAAAACCTCGTCCGATATTGTGTTTACCGTAACTGCCACTGATGACCCGGCAATTACCAATAATGCTGTAGCCCGAATTATCAAACCTCGTTAGGATTCAAGATGAAGACACCGTCCCCAGCCAATAGCGACCTCTGGTATCGGCAACCCATGGTCTGGATGATCATCATGATCCCGCTTTCATCGGTTATCGTGGGTGCCATATTGTTAACGCTTTCGATAACAAGTTTTGACGGCATGGTAGTGGATGACTATTATGAAAAAGGCAAGGAAATCAATATGGTGTTGGTAAGGGATGAAATGGCTCAATCATTAAACCTGTCGGCAACCGTTAGTATTGCCAGCGACAATCAGGTCACAATACAGCTAAACGAGGGTAATAATTTACCCAAACCGGGTCTGCTGCACCTTAAATTCCTCCATCGCACCAGATCGGGCCGGGATCAGACAATCCTGGTGCGACTGTCATCCGACGGGCAATATCATGGCGTAATCGAGGACCTGGGTCAGAGTTACTGGCTGGTACAGCTCGAAACAGAAGTCTGGCGACTAACTGGCGAGGCTTCGACACCCAAAACCGGTTTAATCAAACTGGATGCAATATAAGTTCTGTTAAGTAAGTCAAGCCAAATGAATCAAGATGTTGTCATCACAGGTACCGCTTTTGTTCTTGGGTTGCTGGGATCAATACATTGCGCGGGTATGTGCGGTGGAATTGTCGGGCTGTTACATCAAAGTCGCAAAAATTCGTCAGATTCTTCATTGAAGGCCTCAATTGTTACCTCATTTGCGTTCAATGGAGGACGTATCATGAGCTACATGGTAGCCGGTGCATTGGCATCATTGGTGGGATTTTCGCTTATAGGCCTGGTTGGAATGAAGACGGGAATGTCGATTATGCAACTGCTGGGAGGGTTTTTTATGATCCTGCTTGGCCTGTACGTAACCGGTATCTGGAACGGATTGGCGGCCGTCGAACGGCTGGGACAGGTACTGTGGAAGCGACTGGGCCCCCTGCTACAAACACTCCTCCCGGTAACAAGTTATACCCAGGCAATCAAGGTTGGAGCCGTTTGGGGCTGGTTACCCTGCGGACTGGTTTATTCTGCCCTGGTGCTGGTAATGGCATCAGGAAATCCCCTGACAGGGGCAATCGCAATGGGTGCTTTTGGGCTCGGCACCCTGCCCATGCTCACCGCAATCGGCGTAGTCAGTCAGCGAGTCAATATTGCGACCAAACCGGTAGTAAGAAAAACTGTCGGCACCCTGATTGTGATTTTTGGTTTCCTCATGTTTACCAGTCCGTTATAGCATTGACCGGGTAGATTCGATCAATCCTCCATCAGAATCTGAATCCGAATCCGAATCCGAATCCGAATCTTGATTCAATTTATTGTTAAAATGGCACACTTACTACAATAATAGCTGCTCCCATGATTCACAAACCTTCAGTTCAGTGGCTCCCGGCTATATGCCTCATTGGCCTGCTTTTCGTCTCCATCTTGCCGACAACGAGCGCAGCGCAAACTGATCAAACAGGTAGTGTCGAAGTTCCTGAAGCGCTTGGCCCGGAAGCCATCAGCGAACTGGTGTCCAAAATGGATCCGAAGCAAACGGAGGCGCTGTCGAACCTGGTCGGATTGCTGAGTAGTTCCGTCGGTGAAGATATGACTGACTCTGGTGCGAAAAATTCTGAAATTACGAGCACCTTCGCACACTGGATTGAAGGGTTTAGTGATGTTCTGGTAACACATGTTGTGGGTGTTCCGGAGACGCTGGTTGGTATTTGGAGGGGTGTAGGCAGTATTTTTGCAGGTCGGGAGATTGGCAACACATTTATTTTCCTGTTACTGACTACGCTGGTCATCATAGTGGGTTTGGCAGTGGAAAAACTGTTTGACCGGGCTTTCGCAATGAAGCGGGAGGAAATCAGGAAAACCACTCCAGAATCACTGCTCGAAACCTTAAAACTACTTTCCATCCGGGCGCTTATCGAAATTGGTGACGTTGCCTTATTCACCATTGCCGCGCTCATTACGACGAGAATTTTATTTTCCAATCCCACAGATCTGTTCATCGTCAGTATGCTGGTCCTCAAGGCAATTTTGATCTTCCGTATAGTCTCGGCCGTTCTCAAGTTTATTCTTGCCCCGGTGCGGACGGATCTGCGTCTGGTGTCTACAGATGACTGGACCGCCCGCTATGTGTATCGACATTTTTCTGCTATTGCCGGCTTTCTCGGGTTCGCATTTTTCCTGCTCGCCGTGTCTGAAGGAAACGGAATTGAAATCTCCGATTCATTTAGATTCTGGATCAGCGTGACGGCGAATCTGTGGATCATCGGTGTAACCTGGAAGGCCAGAAAAGGCCTGACTTCCATTATTCTGGGTGATGAAACGATTCTGACGCCAGGTCTTGAACGGATGGCAGTCTGGTGGCCGCCCATCTCCATAGCCATCATTGCCATTAACTGGTTACTCGTCCAGTTTATACTGAGCACAGGTTACACAGGCTTGACCGCTGCAAGGGGTTCACTGACTGTTCTGCTGATCGTAATGATGCCTTTTCTCGACACCATCGTACGAGGTATCGCAGCACACCTCGTTCCCGGTCTGAAAGGCGGTAGCGTGACCGCCGAAAAAGTTTTTCGGGCAACCCAGCAAAGTTATGTTCGAATAGGGCGGGTGGTTCTGCTCTGTTTACTGGTACTTGTCATTTTCAAGCTTTGGGGGCTTGACATCCGTAATCTTGCACAATCCGGGTTAGGCACTCAAATTGCTTCGCATATTATTGGTTTTTTACTGATTCTGGCGCTTGGTTATGCGGCCTGGGAGATCACTAATGTGATTATCAATCGAAAACTTGCCCGGGAAATGGAAGCCAGCGGGATGGAAGAAGGCAGTGAGGGGGGCGAGGGAGGCGGTGGAGGGTTGACCAGAATGGCTACCATCCTGCCAATTCTCAGATATACCCTGCAGGCCACCATCGTCATACTTACCCTGCTGCTCTCCCTGGGTCAGATCGGGGTCGATACCACGCCACTACTTGCCGGTGCCGGGGTGTTGGGGCTGGCCATTGGATTTGGTGCCCAGACCCTGGTCAAGGATATCGTGTCAGGCGTGTTCTTTTTACTGGATGACGCATTTCGGGCGGGTGAATTTATCGACATTGGTGGTACCTCAGGCACGGTGGAAAAAATATCGGTTCGATCAATGCACCTGCGCGGCGTCAAGGGACCCATTCATGTTGTTCCCTATGGTTCTATATCGAAGCTGACCAACCATAGCCGGGACTGGGTGATCATGAAACTGAAATTCACCATACCGTTTGAAACCGACCTTGAAAGGGTCAGGAAATTGTTCAAGAAGATCGGTCAGGAGATGATGGAAGATCCGGAACTGGCGGACAAATTCCTGTCCCCGTTTAAGGGTCAGGGTGCAGCAGATGTCACTGACGTGGGCATTGTCATCAGGGGCAAATTTACCACTCGACCGGGAGATCAATGGTTAATCCGCAAAGAGGTATATAACAGGGTACAACGGGCCTTTGAGGAGAATGGGCTTGAGTTTGCACGCAAAGAAGTTCGGGTAAAAATGGCTGGCGGTGCTGATTATGAAGAGTTAACTCCTGATCAGAAAAATGCCATTGCCGGGGCTGCCAGCGAAGCAGCAGAATCTGCTCCCGGAAATAAGCCCGACTCAACCGATGATCGTTAACCAGGGGACGCTCTGGAGGCGTACAAACCCGCTACACTACTCAACGACTTCGTATTTACCGAAGTATGGCAGCAACTCTATATCTGAACATCAATCGATCTGACTACTATTACCGTTAATAAACAGATATTCATGGGCAGGATAGGAAACGGAAATAGTATTGAATTAACCAATCACCAAACTTTTACCAAATTTCGAATACACTCATAACTTTTTGATAGTTATGAGTAATTAGAACTACCAATTCCCTCATAATCCATTGATCGTAGGTTCAAGTCCTACCGGGCCACCAAATTTTCAAGTGTCTGTACCGTAGACATCCTTTACCATTAGCAAATAAAGCTGCCCTCATTTCTTTCTCTGCAAAGCAATTATCAGAGAAAATGGATAAATGTCTTGCTAATTGGATATAAATGGATACCATTGGATAAGACATGATATCCATATGGCCATGCTAGACCTCAGTACACTTACTATTACCTCACAGCTATTAAAGCTAATTGCTGAGATTGATGAGTTTAAGGGCGCTTGGCGGCTATTGCAGAATCAAGACCCAGAACGGCTGGAATCGTTGCGGCATGTGGCGACCATTGAAAGTATTGGTTCATCGACCCGAATTGAAGGTTCTCAGCTCAGTGACAAGGAAATCGAAACATTATTGGGCAATGTCGGCAAGCAGTCTTTTGCTACCCGCGATCAGCAAGAAGTCGCCGGGTATGCTGAAGCAATGGATATGGTGTTTGCCAATTACAATGATATTCCACTGACAGAATATTATATCAAGCAACTGCATTCAGATTTACTCCGTCACTCAAATAAAGATGAGCGACATCGAGGGGAGTATAAGAAACACACCAACCATGTCGAAGCTTTCGATGCAGGCGGAAAAAGTATGGGTGTGATCTTTGAGACAGCCTCTCCATTCGATACGCCTGGTCAAATGCAGGACTTGGTGCGCTGGACTCAAACAATTTTGGAGGATAAAAGCCAACATCCATTGGTGGCGATTGGTATCTTCAATGTGGTATTTCTGGCGATTCACCCGTTTCAGGATGGGAATGGTCGATTGTCACGAGTTTTAACCACGCTCTTGCTACTGAAATCAGGCTATCGCTACATCCCTTACTCCTCGATGGAAAGCATCATTGAGCGAAATAAGGATGCGTATTATCTCGCCCTTCAACGAACGCAGAAGACGCTTAAAAGTCGTCCTGATTGGCTGCCCTGGCTCATCTTCTTTCTGGATGCGCTTAAACGCCAAAAAAATCATCTTGACGAAAGGTTGGTCCAGGAAAATCCTTATGCCAACTTGCTTCGTGAAAGCGAGCAGATTATGCACTATGTCGATCAGCATCAGCGTATTACCACGAAAGAAGCCGTACAAGTTACCGGAGCACTTCGCCCTACAGTAAAGAATCGTTTGTCCTCGCTGGTATCTTCTGGGTTTCTTAAACGCCATGGGAAAGGCCGGGGCAGTTGGTATGGTAAAGCTTAATACGAAAACCGGGGCAGTTTAATATTTCACTGTTTTTGGATAGGGCAACTGTATGAGAGTCGGGTCAGACCCGAAAAACTGCATCCTCGCGGCCCAGTATTCCCACTTATTCGTCTTCCAGTACCCGAGGGATTTACCAGGCGATACTTTGATGTATACCCGTGCGTTTCATTGATGGGCAGCTTCCTGCGTTGCCCCTCGGTCTTGATACGGTAGGCGCTTAACCCGCAGCGATTGTGTGCTGCTGCCATTCTAACTTACCAATATTTTTACCAAATATTAGTACAGAATGCACTGTTTGGCATTACTTGGTACTAAGGGGCACTACCCATAATATTCAATAGGAACAAAGGATAGAGGGGTATTTAGGATGGTATATAGTAAGGGCTATACGACTTCGTATTTACCGAAGTATGGCAGCAAAAACAGTAATATCAATCCGCCAGTCAACGCAAGCTGATAAGTCGAAGAATTGCCCGACGTATATGCCAGAACGATCAAAAGTCCTGCCAGAACCTGCACCATTGTTGATGCCCAGCCCGTAGTCCTGGATCGGACTTTGGCTTTGCATTTGGTGCAACGCCGAGAAATTGGCCACCCCGAATATAACCATGGGCGGTGATAAATCCCTTTCTCATGGCAACCCGGGCATTCAATATTTTCTTTCATTATAAAATTCACCTGATAATTCTCGCCACATAAAAATAAATTTATCCTTGAGCGAAGGTTAGCGTATATCCTTTAAAAATTAGATCCCTATAGAGATTTTGTTATTCGTAGTGCGTTTGTTATCCATAAAGTTTCGAGCCAGAAATTGGTACTGAATTCCAGTCTTTATCATCATTACGAGAGCGTGGTCACAGGAATCGATGAGTTAACGTTCACGCTATTATCCCGGAACTTTACCTCCTATAAGTTCGGTTACACTATCAGCGGCTTTTTTTACAACAGGGCCAAATTGAAAAATTTCTTTATCGGAAAACCGTACTGTCGGGCCCGATATGGAAATTCCGGCAATTGCCTCTGAATACCCGTTGTAGATGGTAGCTGCAATGCAGCGCATCCCGGAGTATCTTTCCTCATCGTCGAATGACCAGCCACGATCAAGGGTTTCCTGCAAGTCAGGAAACAGGCGGTCAGGCGATGTAATTGTATTGTCAGTAAAGCCGGGGAGTCCTTTAATCCGAAGCACCTTCTCAACTTCTGATCTTTTCATACTCGCCAGTAGCGCCTTGCCGATACCGGACGCATGCATAGGTCCCCGGGTACCAGGTTTAAAGAAAGCCCGAATCGGATTGTTTGTTTCCACCTGGCTAATAAATACTACGTCCCCCTGGTCTTCAATGGCCAAATTTGAAGTTTCACCGGTATTTTCCATTAAATTTCTCATCGCTATTCTGGCTGCTTCTACGAGACTGGTTTTATCAATATAGGCGCTACCCACGCGAAATGCTTCAATGCCAATCGACCACAACTGGGTTACTTCATCAAATTCGGTAAATCCGTGTTTTTGTAACGTGATCAACAGCCTGTAAGTGGTAGATGGTGGCATCCCAACGGTGAGTGCCAAATCAGTAAGCGTCATCTGCCCCTCCCGATAAATCGACTGCAGCAATGACAGACCGCGATCGAGTGCTTGTACAGTTGTAGTTGGTGAATCGTAACCTTGTTTTCTTGGTCGACCCAGAGGTCGCTTTTGCCGGGTTGGTTCAGTCATTGCTTCGCTCAGTCGTCAAAATGAAATCCTGGCCTGGGGGTCGTGATAGTTGCCGGGAAGAAATTTCGTGACGGAATACAGCTTTATTAATAAAGGCGCAATAGCTTAAACAGAAGCAACTATCTTGTTACACCAGGGAGATCGACACCGGATTTCGCTCCCAGCAACTTCGCTACTGCGGAACCATCTTCTCTGCCGTATCCGACCGCATAGGCCTCCGAGAATAACGTCAGAGCGGCAGTGGCCATTGGAACCGCAGCCCCTACCGACGACGCCTCAAAGCTGACGATTCCCAGATCTTTGACAATAATTTCTATAGCCGATCTTGCTGCATAATCACCATTGACAATGTGTGCACCACGATCTTCAAACATCCAGGAATTTCCGGTGGAGTGAGTGATAACTTCGTACATCGTCGCAAGATCGACGCCAATTTTTGACGCCAAAGTCATAGCTTCTGCAGTTGCGGCGATATGCACATCTGACAGCAGCTGATTAATCATTTTTATTCGAGAGGCCTGGCCAACCTCATTACCAAGCCTGAAAACCTTGGCAGAAATCGCGTCAAATACCGGGCCTGCAATATCGAAAGCATCATCACTTCCAGATGCCATAACGGTTACTTCTCCCCGCTGTGCCCTGACAGCACCACCGGATACTGGTGCATCAATTACCCGCATGCCTGCCGCCTCCAGTCGCTGGCCAATTCTCACCGCAGAACTTGGTGGCATCGTGCTACAGTTGATAAACAGCGTACCGGGCATCGCGGCTGCAACGGCACCATCCTGTCCAAACAACACCTGCTCGGTCTGATCGTCACTGACCACAAATATCATGATTACCTGCGCACACCTGGCAGCCTCCGCAGGAGACTGGCAAGGCTTGCCGTTTTTTTTACTGAGCTGTTCCAGAGCCTCTGGTCTTATATCAACACCATGGACATTAAAACCTTCCCACAGCAATGATTGCGCGGCACCCCATCCCATGGAGCCGAGGCCAATTACTGATACGTCAGAGAGTTGCGACATTTGTTTTACCTTTATGATGACATCAGGTGTTTCAAGTTCGATCATTCCCGGGAATTTTTAAAATCTTTCAGATTGACGAGATTAATTCAGCAAAACAGGAAAACCTGGTAACAAGATACCGTTTTCAATGGGAAAAATGCTTTAAACAGATGCTATCTGATAGAAACCAGTCAATCAAGTGACACCAATATATTCTACAGCATGGTTGTTTGAAATAACGTATAAGGATTATCGACGAAGTCTGAAAGACCTGGGGTATATTTCATGACCGGAGACCGAATATTTAGGGTGTGATCGAACCAATTGATGGAACAACCATTGCCCCATCCCGAAAGACGGTTAGTGTTTAATGCCTGAAAAATTACAATATGTCTGGAGAGGTTAAATCATGCCTGGTCGAAAAATCACCAATACACCAAAACAGGATGGTTTTGGAATGCCTGCCGAATGGTCATTGCTCGAACGCACCTGGATTATGTGGCCGAGCCGGGCTGAAGTATGGCCAGATATGGAGGCAACAAAAAAAGACTACATTTCTGTAGCGCACGCGATCCGGGAATTCGAGCCACTGACAATGGCCGTCAATGTGGCGGACGAGGTTGAGGCAAAAAGATATACTATGTTGTGAGGCGCGGGCGGGAACATTGTGTTTATACTTTCACTGGAGAATTAGAAATGAGCAAATGGTATTTTGACAATGACACCAGTCGTGAGGGCCTGATGGGGTCGGGTCGTGATTCGACCTATTCCGGTCCCTTATCTTTTCTTCGGCGAAAATACACCAGGAACATTGAAAATGCCGATGTCGTGGTATCGGGTATCCCGTTCGACTGTGCGACAACAAATCGCCCCGGCACCCGACTGGGGCCCCGCGCTATTCGTGAGGCATCCCTGCAATTGGCTGATCTGCGTGTATTTCCCTATGGCTTTGACCTGTTTGAAGAACTGGCAATTGTAGATTACGGTGACTGCTTTATTGACCATGGGTACCCCGAAAAAATTACAGAACGAGTCGAAGCACACGCTGACAGGATTCTTGCAAGCCAGGCCAAAATGCTGACCCTTGGCGGAGATCATTATGTAACCTATCCGCTGCTTGTTGCCCACGCGAGGAAATACGGTCCTCTGTCGATGATCCATTTTGACGCCCATCTCGACACCTGGTTTGATGATGGCGAACGAAGAGATCATGGATCCATGTTTGCCAGGGCGGCAGAGGAGGGAATCGTCATTCCATCTCAATCGGTGCAAGTGGGAATCAGGTCATTTAACGAAAAGTCATTCGGCTATAACGTGCTCGATGCGCCCTTTGTCCACGAACAAGGCATCAAGAAAACTATTTCCGAGATCAAGAGAATTGTTGGTAATAACAAGGTTTATATAACCTTTGATATTGACTGCCTGGATCCTTCGGTTGCCCCGGGAACGGGCACGCCGGTGGTGGGAGGACTATCCATGGCCCAGGCACTATCTATCATGCGTGCACTGGGGGATCTGGATTTGATTGCCATGGATATTATGGAGGTTGCACCCGCCTACGATATATCGCAGATAACTGCTCTTGCGGGAGCTGCCCTCGCTCACGAATTTCTGTGCTTACTGGCAATCAAAAATGGCGCAAAATCAGTCACACCCACAACATAGAAGATACATGGGTGTGGAGGACCCTGTTTGCAGGTAGGTAAAGCGCCCACATGACTTCGAATTTGTCTCTTTTATGGTCACGAGCCCTATTACAATCCAACTTCTCGATGCCGATATCTTACTCTACCCACAGCTGTACAATTTGGCGCGGGCGGATGCGCTGATGCATCAGCTTGAGTCGGAAATTGATTGGCGTCAGGATCAAATTCGACTCTATGGCCGCATTGCGAAGCTACCACGACTGACGGCCTGGTACGGGGATACGGACAAACGCTATGCGTATTCTGGGATTAAGATGGACCCGTTGCCATGGACGCCTGGCCTTAGCGCTACTCGCAAACAACTGGAAACACTGACCGGGGATCGATTCAACAGTGTTTTGCTGAATCTGTACCGCGATGGAAACGATGCCATGGGCTGGCACAGTGACGACGAAAAAACCCTGGGCTCAAATCCAGTGATTGGATCCTTGAGTCTTGGCGCAACCCGCCGCTTCAGTCTCCAGCACAAGACGGTTAAACACCTCAGGCATTCTATTGATCTGACCCATGGAAGTTACTTGTTAATGGCCGGTGCCACCCAGCATCACTGGCGGCATCGTCTCGCCAAAACCAGGCGCCACTGCGAAACGAGGATCAACCTCACCTTCAGATATATCATTTAGCTGCCCCGTTAATCGGCCGATCTGATCGGTCAGCTTAATCGGTCAGGGCGAAAATTTCCGGCGCTTTGCCAACGCCGCGTAAGGTGTGATGCCCCATGCTGATCAGGGGTTCTCGTGTGTGGCGGGAAAATTCCTCGGAGATCAGGATTTTCCGCTCGAGAGTTTTACACAGGCTTTCGATGCGTGCCGCCTCGTTCGCTGCAGCACCAATGACAGTGAACTCGAGGCGATTGCCGGTCCCGATATTGCCGTAGGTGACCTCACCCACATGCAGGCCGATGCCGTAATCAATCGCGTTCAGGCCTTGACGTTCGCGCTCTATGTTGTTCTCAGCAATATTCTTACGGGCATCCTGGGCCGCGATCAGGGCGCTGACGCAAGCCTTCGCCGTGGCATCCGCCTGTTGCCCATGAATGGGAAAGATAGCAAGTGCGGCATCGCCGATGAAACGCAGTACCTCGCCGCCATGCTGCAATACAGGGCCCGCGAGACAATCGAAGTATCCATTCAGCAAAGTCAGGAATTCCTCCCGGGGCAAGGTTTCGGCGAGTGCAGTGGAGCCACGCATATCACAGTACCAGATGACGGCATGAATATTCTTGCCGTCGCCGCGTCGGATCTGTCCATCCAGCACCTGGCGTCCGGTTTGTTTGCCCAGATAGGTTTCCAACAGAACTATGGAATTGGTTCGCGCGGCATGCACTTCCAGCAAACGACTGAACAATGGCAGGATTTCATAGATGCAGGACAGGTGATCAGAGCTAAAGCCTCCGGGAATTTTTGTGGTCAGCGACAGGGCATTGATCTGGCCATCGGAGAACAAAAATGGCATGGCCACGTAATCACTCGCCCCGTCGGCGTGTAAGTCCCTGACAATGGGGTAGTCGAGTTGTGGGTTTTCGATGTCCAGTCTTCGCCGAACACCACCCGCTCCTTCAAGTATCGGGACGATGGGACTGTTGCGAAATGCATCAGAACTGAGGGTTTCATGGCGTGTATTGTATTCAGCCAAATCGCTCTTGCCCTGCTCCCAGACCCAGGCGGTTGAATATAATTGGGGATGCAAAGTTCGCAAGCTCAGCCAGAAACGCGAGATGGGAATTCCGGCCTTTACCATGGCCCGGGTAAAACGTTCAATCAGGCCTCGGGTGGTCACGGCACCAGCCGCTTCGTCCAACAGCCAGTCTACGAGTGGATTCACTCGGCCGGCAGTGTCCGGTTGTGCAGTGTTTGCAGCAAGCTCCTCAGTGTCGAACTGCAACTGAATACGGTCTCTGTAAAATGCCATGTGGCCGCTGATCTCACGCGCCTCTTCAAAGGGCCGTTGATAGCTCCAGGCGATGTTCTGGCCTGTCTTACCACCCGCCTTAAGACTCCAATAACTGGCTTCACCACGAAATGGGCAATAACTGTGATGATCAGTGCCCTCGAGTAAATCAATGCGCACGTCGTCGCGGGGGAAATAGAATACCGGATCCAGGTGACCCTCGTTAAGTTGAATGACCTGCTGACTGTCGGCAATCGTGATGCCATTGAACTGCGCCCGCACACGGCCTGGATAGGTGGACATTCCGATATCCTGCCGCGCTTGAGGCGGTTGGGTCGTCGGCGTGTTGATGGTCATGGACATAGGTCTCCTGTTTGAGTTGTTGGTAAAGCGGGTGGCTCTAAGCTTACCCCGGGTGGGGCCGGGCGGGGTAAAGTTTAAGTGCCCTGCGCCTGTTGTGAGTACCTTCAGGCTACAATAGTGATCGGCCGCTTGTAATTCCAACCAGCATGCGCCTGATTTTTATTGCTCACCAGACCCTTGGCAAGTGCGGGAAGCTGGTCATAATTATCTGCTGCGGATTGCGACAGAGGGAATCGATATTCCTCGAATTAGCCAGGTACCCGCTTAACCCGTCAATGCTTTACGAATCAGATTAAGGCCGATCAACAGAAAGAATATCAGCACCAGGGTCTTGAATCGGTCCGGTCGCAATTTTCTTCGAATGATTTCACCGACGGAAAATCCGGCCAGGGTCGGTATGATCATGCCCGCCGAAATCAGTGCAACCGGTCCTGTCATCAACCCATTCTGCCAGAATCCGATGCACAAAGGTACGCTGCCCACCAGGAACAGGAAACCGGTGGCGCGGACAAATTCATCTTTATCCACATGCCTGGCGATCAGGTAAGCGGCGATGGGTGGTGACCAGATTGCGGTAAACCCGCCCATAATGCCGGCTACCAGACCGGTAATAAACTGACCGGACCGGATAAATTTTTCCGGTATGGATGGCGGTGTAGACATCAAGTTCAAGAGCGAAAACAGGATGATGACCACGCCGACAAAAGCGACCAGAAAATCCGCTGCAACCCGGACGGTGTAAAACGTGGTGACCATCAGGGATATAGTCAATACCACCGCACACACCCAGTATTTCACTATCGTATTGATGGCGTTTCCGGCACGAACAATCTGCCACAAATTTGAGAACATAATGGGGAAAACCATTAGAGAAATCGCCTGCCGGGGGTCGATAAACTGGGTCATGAGGCCGACCGCAGCAATAGGCAAGCCGACCCCGAGGGTGCCTTTAATTATTCCGGCCGCAAGAAACGCCAGGGTTGCAACGATGATCCAGCTTTCTATCTGTTAGTCCTTATGCATGAGTTGGTATTCCTAAGCCGTCAGTCGATCCGCAATCTCGGCAACGCTGGCGCAGTCAAGTTGCCCCATCACGCATTCCAGTTTGGCCATTGACAGCATGGCAAACCCCCGTCGTGGTTCGGTGGGAATCATCACTCTATCCGCATAATTAGCAGTACCCCGGCCGACCGTTTTTCGTATCTGAAATTTTACCGCAACAGTATCAGGGAAGTTGTCCTGCGGATAGTGGGTTGCAGGCCCTGGATGAAATTATCGACACCAGAGATTAATTGATTGATCGAAGCCATGGTCATGGATATTATTCGCACCCACACTAACTGAAATAACGGTAACTGCAATGATCATAGGTTTTATTGGGCTCGGCAATGTCGGGGGGAAACTGGCAGGTAGTTTGTTGAGAAACGGATATGCGGTAATTGTTAAAGACGTCGACACCGCCCAGGCGCAACCCCTGATTTCCCAGGGAGCAACCGAGTGTGCCATTGGCCGGACGCTGGCAGAACAGGCTGATGTGGTCATTACCTGTTTGCCGTCGCCGGCGGTGTCTGCCGTGGTGATGGAGGAGCCAGAGGGTGTTTTACAAGGTCTGTCCGAAGGCAAGATATGGCTTGAAATGAGTTCTAGCGATGCCGATGAAGTTCGCCGGTTAGGAAAGCTGGTCGAGGCCCGGGGCGCGATTCCCGTAGACTGTCCGGTTTCCGGCGGCTGCCACCGGGCCGCGACCGGAAATATCGCGATTTTTGCAGGAGGTGAGAGAGATGCCTTTGAAAAAGTATTACCGCTGCTAACCGTTATCGGCAGAAACGTATTGCATACCGGAGAACTCGGTACCGCATCGATTCTGAAAGTCGCGACAAATTATCTTGCAGGGGTGCAGCTTATTTCCACCGGTGAGGCGTTCATGGTCGCTAAAAAAGCAGGAATCGATCTGGCGGTGGCTTATGAGGCGATCAGGATTTCATCGGGTAATTCTTTTGTCCATGAGACCGAAGGCCAGTTAATTCTGAATGGCAGTTACAATATTAATTTTACGATGGATCACGAGGTCAAGGATTTAACCCTGTTTGATGATTTGGGCAAGAAGCACGGGATTCCCCTTGAGCTGTCCCCTCTTTGCGTGCAAATAATGAAAGATGGTCTCAAGCGATATGGTCCAAGAGTATGGTCATCCATGGTGGTGAAGCGACTGGAAGATGATTGTGGCGTAGCGCTCCGGGCTGAGGGCTTTCCGGAGCACCTCACAGATACTGAGCCGGAAGCAACCGGTGCTGAAGTTATCGTCAAGCGTGCCTGAATTGGGCTATTTTCATTTCGTGTCAAAAGATTATCTCAACCACAATTCGTCATAGCTCCGAAGAGATCATTGAGCTGCTGTGTCTCGCAGAAATCGAGACCGGAAAAGGTAAAACCACCGGGCACGTCTGTAAAAGCCGGGAGTTACCGAAAAGACCTGTTACTTGTGTCGAAAAGAGGTTGGCGGTTTGCAAATCAACCAGGCTTAAGTGATGGTACAACCCACTTCATCGATCCTTGCGTATCCTGCGCTTACGGCACTAGTGCTTCCCTGCAAGTTATTTCCTGCAATGAAGCTACTGTAGTGATCAAAAAGATACTGAGGCATATAGAAAAATCCACACCCGAACAGGGACGGTTACCCGATAATCCCGCGCCGTCACAAGTTGATTAATATGACTGATCCCGTGTGTGGGAAATACCCAATGTTCCGGCAAACTGCAGGGTGCAACAGGGAGAAGATTGCTCCAAAAGCACAAAATCGCATGAGGAATGGATAAGCCGGGAAGATGTCTAACGAAAGGGCCGGCAAAGACGAGCAGTTGTGGTAGGATTTTTTCGCCTGATCGAAACCCTCTGATTTCAATAAAAAGGGGGCCTATTCACCCTATATTCTGACGTGATCCAGAGCAATAGCGACAACCCCAGTCGGTAGGTTAGAATACCCCGATTGATAGATACAATTGATGGAGATATCTTGCATGACGAACGAGAATAGTTTGAGAATTAACGGCCAGCGCCTCTGGGACAGTCTGATGGAGATGGCGAAAATTGGGGCAACTCCCAAAGGTGGATGTTGCCGTCTGGCCTTGACCGACCTTGACAGGGAAAGCCGGGATCTTTATGCGCAATGGTGCGAAGAAGCGGGATGCACCATTACGGTTGATAAAATGGGTAATATGTTTGCCCGCCGGGCCGGAAGAAACAATGACCTCGCGCCTGTCTTGACTGGCAGTCATATTGACACACAACCCACCGGTGGCCGGTTCGACGGCGTATACGGCGTTCTCGCAGGCCTCGAGGTTATCCGATCGCTAAACGACCTGGGAATTGAAACCGAGCGGCCTGTTGAAGCAACGGTCTGGACCAATGAAGAAGGATCCCGTTTTGCACCAGCAATGGTAGCCTCGGGTGTTTTTGCCGGTGTCTATGACCTTGAATATGGACTTACTCGCGCCGATAAAGACGGTAAAACCATGGGGGAAGAACTCGAACGGATTGGTTACGCAGGCAATGAAAATGTTGGTAAAGAAGTTCATGCCTTCTTTGAGGTGCATATCGAGCAGGGCCCCATTCTGGAGGAAGAAGAAATAACCATCGGTGTCGTTACCCATGCTCAGGGGCAGCGATGGTATGAACTTACTTTGACCGGCGTCGAGTCTCATGCTGGCCCCACACCGATGGATCGACGTAAAGACGCTTTACTGGGAGCAGCCCGGGTTATCGAGTTGGTCAACCGGATCGGTCTCGACAATGCACCCGTTGCCTGCGCAACCGTCGGCATGATTGAATCCTACCCGAATTCTCGCAATGTTATCCCGGGGCGGGTCTTTGTCACCATCGACATTCGCCATCCAGAGGATGATGTTCTCAGTTCGATGGATGCATCCTTACAGGAAGGCATCAAACAGATCGCAGCCGATATAGGCCTTGAGATGGAAATCGAGCAAATTTTCTATTATGCCCCGGTGACTTTTGATCAATCCTGTGTCGAAGCAGTTCGACAAGGTGCCGAGCAAAGCGGTTACTCCATGCGAGAGATCGTTGCCGGCGCGGGACATGACGCCTGTTATCTGGCCCAGGTGGCACCAACATCCATGGTTTTTGTGCCTTGTATCGATGGCATCAGCCACAATGAGATCGAAGACGCCAAACCAGAATGGATTACTGCCGGTGGCGATGTTCTGCTACGAGCAGTGTTGGAGAAAGCGGGACAAGTTTAAATTCGATTGTCGTATGCGTGACTGCCAATCATGGCAGACACAAGAGTAAAGCTGTTTTGTGCAAAGGCGGATTCAATAGCCTGCTTCAATTCAGCCCGATTTTGTACGGTTACGCCAAATCCCCCCATGGCACGGGCGACATTATCAAAATTCGTTGCGCCAAATTCAATCCCCAGGCTCGGAAATCTGGATGCCCGCTGTTTTAATTCGATCAGAGCCAGTTGATGATCGACAAAAACGATAACGGGAATTCCAAGCGCCAAATCCCGTGCGGTGGCCAGCTCCCCGAGAAACATTTCGAGACCTGCATCACCGACAAATGCTATTACCGGCCTGTCGGGTTCAGCCAGTTTTCTGCCGATGGCGAGCGGTACGGCGCATCCCATGGTGCAAAGCCCGTTACTCTGCAATAGTCCACGAGGTTGGTAGCACTCCCAAATTTGACTAAGTACGATTCGATGAGCACCACTGTCTACGGTTGCAACAGCGTTTCGGGGACAGGCTTTTCTCGCTTCGTCGACGATAGCCGCCGGACCCCATTGTTCACTGACACGCATGATTTGTCGTAGTTTGTCCTTTACTATTTTTGGCTGATTCGATTTCCAGCTATTACTTTTTTTAATCCCGTCGCTTAATTTGCTCAGGGTTGCCACAATATCACCAGTGAAATTGATCGCGGCCTGATGCATATAATGGGTATTGGGTTCTACAGAAATTTCGATGATATGTTGTTCCGGCTCGAACGGATTACGCCAGCCGGTTCGCATCTCAATGGGATCGTAGCCAGCCAGGATGACACAGTCCGACTGTTTTACCAATGGAAGTATTTGCTCATCGCAAAGTGGCGACAGCCCTGCTCCACCAATCACCAGGGGATCATCCTCAGCAACCAGGCCTTTTGCCTTATACGTCGTCACCAACGGCGCTCCCAATTGATGGCATACGATGTCAAGGGCTACACTCACATTCTGATTCACTGCATCAACGCCGGCAATGATCAGTGGATTTACGGACTGTTCCAGCCACGTGACGGCGAGACTCACCGAAGCATCCGCAGGTACCATTGCGCTTTGTTTAATGCTCTTCGATGCAACCCACCTGTCCTCGACGCTCGTCTGAACATCCATTGGAACGTCCAGCAATACCGGTCCTGGCCGTCCGGTGGTTGCTATTGACAGGGCTTTATCGATAACAATAGCCGCCGCACCCGACTCAACACGAAACGCAGCTTTGGTTACCGAATCCAGTAGTGCGACATGATCAAACACCTGGTGGGTGTAAGTATGGGCATCGATACCAGATACGCAACCGGTCAATACGATCATCGGCACCCTGTCCTGCCATGCATTTGCGATGACATTGACCGCATTGGCAATGCCTGGCCCAATGGTGGCAAATAAAATTGCCGGAGCACCCGTTCCATGCCACATGCCCTCGGCCATAAACCCGGCGCAGTTTTCATGTCTTGCCAGCTGAATCTGAATGCCTGCTTCACGCATCGCCTCCATCAATACCAGCACCTCCCCACCGGGAATGCCGAAAGCATATCGGCTTCCAGCTGCGTATAAACCTTCAGCGATTACCTGGGCGGAATTCTTCATGGCTGATGACACCTGGTAGCCGATAAACAGCAGGATTTACTTTGGTACATATCCGGCCCGGGTTTGCGGCGTTTTCATATTGAGAATTCTGCCCGCAACCAGATTACGAAGCATCTGACCGGTCCCTCCTCCGATCGTAAACATCCTCGCATCACGCACCATGCGCTCAAGAGGAAGGTTCCGTGAATAACCCATTGCGCCATGGATCTGGAGTGCATCATTGCTTACTTTAATGGCCGTATCCGATGCGAAAATTTTCGCCTGAGCGGCTAAAAGTGGCTCCGGGAAACCGGATTCAGTGGTATCGGCACTGGTCGCTGCACGCCAGATCATCAGTCGAGCGGCATCCAGTTGAATCGCCATATCCGCAAGCATCCATTGAATACCCTGGAACTCGGCAATGGGGCGACCGAATTGTTCTCGCTCTTTGGCGTACTCAATAGCAATCTCATAGGCTCCCTGTGCAATGCCAAGTGCCACCGTTCCGGCACCCACACGTTGGGAGTTATAGGCATTCATCAGCCCGGCAAAGCCACGCTCGACGCCTTCCGGGGGAACGATGATGCGATCAGCCGATAGTCGCAGTTCACGAAAATGCACCTCGGTTTCAGGAATACCACGAAGTCCCATTGCCGGCTCCCGTGTTCCGATCTCCAGACCAGGCTCTCCCCTGAAAGCAATAAACCCGGCAATTCCCCGCTCCTGGTCATTCTCAATAAGGCGTGCAAAGATCAGGTGTAACTTCGAAACCCCGCCCCCGGTGATCCAGTGCTTGGTGCCATTCAGCACAAATTGATCGCCATCTTTAACCGCAGTTGTGGTCATTTCTGTTGCTGCACTACCCGCATCGGGCTCGGTTATGCAGATTGCCGGCTTATCCCCTGCAAGCACATGTTCCGCCGCTACCTTACATTGTTCCGGTGATCCATAAGCCATAATGGCACCAATGGCACCCATATTACCTTCCACCACAATGCGGGCGGATACACCGCATTTTTTGGCAATTTCTTCGACCACCAGAGCGGCATCAAAATACGATCTCGCGGGGCCGCCGTATGCATTGGGCACAGTCATACCCATAAATCCGGCATTGGTCAAATCTTTAACCGAGTCCCACGGATATTCTTCGGTCTGATCGGTTTTGGCAGCCCGTGGCGCGACGATCTTGCGCGCAAACTCAGCCGCACGGGATTTCAGTTCCAGTTGATCCGGGCTCAGTTGAAAGCCTGGCCCGGCGTGATCGGTTTGGATAAATTCTGTCTTCATTTGATCGCTATAGTTCATTCGGTATTTCCCTTGTGTGTTCTCCAAAACGCAGTGGCGACCTGCGATTAATTTCCAAAGTCGCCTTTTGTATTATAAGTTTAATTTTTCTAAGATATCGATAATGATGCAACATCACCTTTTAATAATTTGACTAAAATCATCCCCTCTCCATTTTCCCCACAACATCAAAAGGTCGCCGACCAAATCAACCGTCATCACGAGGGTTCTGAGCTGACGAATATTTATTGTTGAACTCATGATTCTGATCTATTGTAACTTAAAGAATTTCTGGCAATTCAATAGCGAATTATCGCCATTACTCAACAAAATTGCCTGAGCTGCATATTTGAGGTATATATCCATTTCATCTTTCCTGTACGATTTTCAATGCTGAAACAAGCCCGGCAACGAACCATTGAATTCCAGCAGCGGTTGCTCGATGCCGGAATTGAGGTTGCACTGATAACAGACGAAAGTTCTATCGCCTATCTGGCCGGATTCTGGGGCTATCTTTCGGTTGAATTTGGTCGTCCCACTTTTCTCATTGTGCGGCCCCACGAGCCTGTTGTGGTTGTGACACCGCTTATGGAAAGTGAGATGGTGGCAAATATGACCTGGGTTGAAAACATACTGACATGGGAAGACGCAGGGTCCAATGGCTGGGAAAACGTATTGGCCCGGGCCCTGGGTCAAAATCAATCGCAAATTGGTGTTGAAGCCAGTACCATCCCACCCATCGTCCGTAACTGGTTTGATGACCAGATGCCGGGGTGCCAACTCACCGATATATCCCCCATTCTTGGCCAAATGAGAATGGTCAAATCGGCTGAGGAGATCGAGGTAATGCGACAGGCAGGCGAAGTCGCTGCTGCAATGATGCAGGCCGCCGAGGGTTCCCTCGCAGAAGGGGTTGCTGAATATGAGGCTGCTTTGGCAGTAATTGACGCTGGCACCCGCAAGGCAGCGGGATTCCTCACCGCAAAAGGGTGGGAAGCATTTATATCGCCAATGATTCATAACCTGCAGGTAATGCAATCGGGCCGAGACACCTCGATGGTACACCGCCGGGCTAGCGTAAAACCCTTCGAAAAAGGCGATCCGGTCTATTTCTGTTTCTGCAATATGGCGCAGTTCAAGCAGTACAAACTTGGCTTCGACAGAATGTTCTTTATCAGGGAAATTTCTGACCAGGCCGTGGAGGTACAACAGGCTGCGATTGATGCCCAGCAGGCCGCTCTGGCTGCGATCCGCGCCGGTGTCACAGCGGAGTCCATCGCCGCTGCTGCAGATGAGATATACCAGCAACGTGGCTATGCAACGGGTTACCGAACCGGTCGATCCATTGGCATGGCGTATCTTGAGTCACCGGAACTGAAAGCAGGCGATACCACCATCCTCAAGGCTGGTATGACGTTTGCTGTAGACGGTGGAATTTCCGTCGATGGGAAACTGGGGGGACGAATTGGTGATTCCGTTGTAGTGACCGAAAACGGATTTGATTACCTGACCAATTACCCTCGTGAAATAACTGTCGTAGATCGGTAGTCCAATGCTGGCAGGAATTTTTCAATGCGCTGGCGGCGACCTCACGGTTGATGAGCGGCGGGAGAAACTGGACCATGCTCTCAAGGATCGCCAACTGGATTTGATAGTATGTCCGGAATTATTTATCTCTGGCTACGACGTTGGAGATACAGTAATTTCCCTTGCCCAGCCCTGCACGGGCGCGTTCGGGACCCGGATCGCAGCACTGGCAAAAACACATGGCTGCGCGATTGTTTACGGTTACCCAGAACTCGATGACGGGATTCGCTACAACTCTGCTGCCTGTGTGAATGCCCGTGGCCAGGTCATCGCCAACCATCGTAAATTATTGTTACCTCCGGGATTCGAATCGGAATATTTTCAGACGGGAAATACGTTATCGCTGTTTGAACTGAATGGGGTCAAATGTGCTCTCTTGATTTGCTTTGATGTCGAGTTTCCAGAGTCGGTACGCGCAGTGGCAGAAGCCGGAGCCCAGGTTGTGCTGGTTCCAACTGCTCTCTACGAAGATTGGGGATTCGTCTCCCATAAGTTGGTACCAACCCGCGCTTTCGAAAATGGAGTCTGGGTTCTGTATGCCAATCACGCTGGTAGCGAGAATGAATCAAGCTATTTTGGTGGTAGTTGTATCATTGCACCTGATGGGTCTGAATCTGCCCGGGCTGGTGCTACTGAAACATTGATTGCTGCAGAATTGGAAATGAAGAAAGTGAACGCAGCCCAGGCACGTCTTCCATTCCTGAAAAAAGTAATAGAATTACGGGACAAGATCGTTGGATAAAGTCAAATTCACGTAACGAAATTTCTTCGGAATACGGATTGGTTCAACCGGGTAATGGCAGCTCAAATAATGAGCCGAATTGTGGGAGTCGATCTTCAATTCCCGCCAGACGCATCCCATGCCATGCCATCGCGTGATTGGATGACGTTAGTGGAATGCCCAGGCTCGACTCCAGATCTTTGCACACATCGACAAGCCTAACTGATGTGCAGGAAACAAAAACAGCATCTACCGATGCATGTTTGATGATTTCCCGTACGCCATGCTCAATGGATTCCGGTGTTATCCGGCATACGTTACTGTCCCGATCCTCGTTAAAAGAGCCAAAAACAGGGACGTCAAACCCCTGAGCAATAATATATTTTGCAACAATTTTGTTGACTGCTGCAGGATATGGCGTCAGTACACCAATGCGTTTTGCGTTAAAGGCATTGAATGCGCTAAATGCGCCTGTTATCGGCGTAGTGCATCGGACGCCCGGTTTGGCTGCCCGTATATGTTTGAACACTGTTTCTTCACCGATTGCCATTGAAGCCGAAGTGCAACCATAGGCCACCACATCCAACGGCGATCCCGGTGTCAACAATTCTGTGGAAGAAGTGATTCCTGACTCCATTGCCCTGAGCGATTCTGGAGAAATCACGTCTTCATTAAATATTCTGCTCTGATACAAAGCCACTCCATGAAGACAGCCAAAAATTTTTCTCCATTCATACTCGATGGTGTAGTCTGTTGCTAAAACGATCAGACCAATTTTCGCTCGTTTTGCTACTCCATCATCTAATTTATATGGCAGATGTTCGATCAGGATCATATTTCGAAATAGTTACCCTCTGTTGCTGGAATCATTATGGCCGGTTGATAGTACCGTACTGCCGAAACCTGGCAAAGTACTAATTATTCGATAATTGGCTCAGAAATATTGCAACGCCGGATTTCTCGAAAGTCCAGCACAACAAAATGGTTTGCAGCATTGGTTTTAATCCACAGGGTTGGCTATAATTATGTTCCTCGCAATGTTTAATCCATTACCTTTTTTCAAAAAAAATGAAACTATCTGTTCTTGCTTTCACATTGGCCTCGCTGATTTTCACTTCTACAGTAACCGCGGACCGACTCCCCATTAACCCTGGTCTGTGGGAATCAACAACGACCAACTTTAACCCGATGACCGGACAACAAGAATCCCAATCCAACGTCGAATGTGAAACAGACGATTTTTTTGATCCGGCATCGATGATGAAACAGGGGGATGGATGTGAAGTCCTTGAAAGTTTATTAGAGGGGGATACCCTTACCTTCGACATATCATGCAATATGGAAGGCGGCCAAATGAACATGCACGGCAAATACAAATCTGATGGTGACAATGCACAGGGCGTCATGGAAATGGAAATTTCATTTAGTGGACAAACATTGAATTCCACTGGCACCTGGGCCGCCAAACGAATTGGGGATTGCTAGTGGTCCAACATACTATGATTGATGGGTTCAATACTCCTTATGCATATTTTTCATTGACTTTTTTGCTGTCTGGCGTCTCTCAAAATACACAATCGACAACCCACTTGCGATAATCATTGCAGTCCCTGCGAGGGATGCCGCATCTGGCCAGTCTCCCCATACAAGAAACCCCATCAGCATGGCAAAAGGTAGCGAGGTATACTCGAATGGCGCTACCACTGATGCTTGCCCGATCCGATAGGCCTGGGACAGAAGATAGCCTCCACAGGCAACTATTAGTCCGCACAATCCAAGTAGTTGGAGATCATTCCTGTCAGGCCAGATCCATTCACGCAGCAAAAATTCAAAGGTTGGATTATCACTGGTATTAAAATGCCCGTCTCCTGTGATCAGTCCCATCACAAGACTAATAACAATAAATGCAATCTGAATGTAAAACGTGAGCGTTGCCGCAGTATCCTGCATCCCGAGCTTCCGGGTTGCCATCTGCATTATGGCGTATGTCAACGCCGCCATGATGGGCAGCAAACTTGCCAAATCAAATACTTCTGCACCGGGTCTAAGGATGACCAGCACACCACACAGCCCGACAAATATTGCCAGCCACCTCTGCACACCTACCTTCTCACCCAGAACCGGTTGTGCCAGCAAACAAATAAACAGGGGTGCGGTAAAAAACAGTGCCACTGTTTGTGCTAAAGACATGGTGGCCAGCCCGAGAAAGAAAAACATGTTGGCAACTACCAGCAATGCTCCTCGCAGCAAGTGCAAACCAGGTCGACGTGTATTCAAAGTGGCCATACCACCTTCCAAATAAACAAACAGGAGCACCAAAATGATCGCAAAAATGGCACGAATCAGCATGATCTCGTGTAACGCATATCGCGGACTGAGCCATTTGATAATTGAATCACTGAGTGTCAAAAATACCAGCGCCCCCATCAGGCAAAGAATACCCTGGGTGTTGCGACTGGATACACTGAATATGCCTTTCATAATTGCGCTCAAATATTTTTCCGCCGATGGTGGCATATACGCGACCGTAGTCATAGCAATACAACCCTGAATCTGGCTATATAGCAAAAAGATCTTCTCGATCTATAATAAAATCTGCAACACTCATCCATAGCCCCGGCATTAGCGTTACCGTGAAAATTCCAATTGTAAAATCATGATCACTAACCCATTACATACCAACACACCGCTCGTAGAGTCAGCGACACTTTCATTTAGAGATGCGCGTATATGGCTTAAAATGGAGGCGCTACAGCCTTCCGGGTCATTCAAGATTCGCGGAATTGGCCACGCGTGCCAACGCTATATAGCAGCCGGCGCAAACCGTCTGATTGTGACGACAAAGGCAATGTTTGCCTGAAACAAATACTTTATGTATAAAGGGCGTCTCTACTAAATTCACCTGGCTAAAAACTACTGGAACATCGATATGAACAAACCTGCCCACAATTACAGCACTGAAAAAATTCTAGAGCAAGACAACCATCTGGTCCATTCATTTGCAGACCTGGATGGGTTAAAGCAGAAAGATGCACGGACCGTAATTGTACGAGCCGAAGGCCCCTACGTATATGATGCAGAGGGCAACAAGTTTATCGATGGGATCGGTGGACTTTGGTGTGTTAACGTAGGCCACGGTCGGGCCGAAATTGCGGATGCCATTGCCGAGCAGCTAAAAACCCTGGATTACTATTCTACGTTTTACAATTTGACGCATCCTCTGGCTGCAGAACTGTCACAGAAAATTACTTCCCTTGCGCCCGGCTCGTTGAATCGAGTGTATTTTGGGAATTCCGGTTCGGTCGCCAATGACAGTGCGGTGCGTATGCTTCACCACTATTTCAATCGCAAGGGCAAACCAAACAAGAAGCGAATACTTTCCCGTATCGGTGCCTACCATGGCTCTCCCTATATGGCCATCGCGATGACAACACCCGCCTACCGTGAAGGATGGGATTCAGCTGATCACATCGTCGATTTTCTATCATCGCCGTATCCGTACCGACGACCGGATGGAATGAGTCGCGAACAGTTTTGTGATTTTCTGATTGAGGAGATGGAACAAAAAATCGAACAGATAGGCGCGGAGAATATTGCCGGATTTATCGCAGAACCGATCATGGGCGCGGGTGGTGTCATCGTACCCCCCGAGGGCTATCATCGGCGTGCCTGGGAGGTTTGCCAGAAGTATGAAATCAAAACCATTTCCGATGAAGTGGTCACTGCATTCGGCCGCCTCGGGCATATGTTTGCCTCCAAAGCTGTGTTCAATATCCAGCCCGATATTATCTGTTCGGCGAAAGGTCTGACCTCCGGCTATCAGCCAATGTCCGCGACCATTATTACAGATGAAATTTATGATGTGATATCGCAGCCTGGTGCAATGTTCCTCCATGGAATGACATACTCCGGTCATCCGGCCTGCTGCGCTGCGGCATTGACCAATATTGCGATCCTGGAACGAGAAGATATTTGTGGCCACGTTCGGAAATATGGTCCTGCATTTGAGTCCGGTCTTAAATCTCTTGAACGCCATGATATTGTTGGCGAGGTACGAGGCAGTCACTTTATGATGGGCATCGAATTCGTCAAGGATAAAAACTCGAAAGACCCCTTTGACGACGATACAAATATTGGAAAAATGGTTTCCGTACACGCACAGAAAAGGGGATTGGTAGTGAGGCCCCTGGGTAGCATGGCAGTTTTGTCCCCCTGCCTGACGCTGACTGAAGCCCAGATCAATGAAATCGTCGATATTCTGGATCAGAGCATTCAGGCTGCAATGAATGATTTGTAGTCAGAAAGAATTCGAAGTGCTGGAAAAGCACACGGATGAACTGGGTCATCTCAATCATGTTGATGCTATCAAGTACCTTGAACTGGCACGAGACCATTGGTATGCACAATGTGGACTATGGGGCGGACGACCATGGAGTGGCAGTGAAACCCTTGGCACAATCGTCGTAAATATCAACGTAAACTATCGACTGGAGTGCTTTTTGGGAGAAAAGATCATCGTTAAAACATTTCCCGGCGAGATGGGAACCAAAAGTTTTACCTTGAAACAAATAATCGTGAAAGCCAATGGAGAGACAGCAATCGATGGCCAGACAACCAGTGTAATTATGGATATGGCGATCCGAAAAACAATTCCGGTTCCGGATTGTCTTGGTCGTAATCTGTATTAGACCTTTAGCGAATATGCATAGAAATCTTCCAGTACTTTCTGGTACCCGAGTTTTTCGTACAATGCCTGCCCCGCCTTATTGGAATGTTCGGTCAATAAATCCAGTCTCCCAACGCTCTGGTCTCTGGCAAATTCTGTTGCTCGATTCATTAATGCCTCGCCAATTCCGCATTTGCGGTAATTGCCATCAACATATAGATCGTAAAGAATCAGAATTTTGACAGCGTCTACAGAACAGAAAGATGGATACAACTGAACAAAACCGGTCGCGATAGACTCCTCCTCAAGCGCCAGAAAAATTATCGATTCATCTCTGTGTATTCGATCTGAAATATATTTCTGCGCCAGGTCAAAATCAGGAGCACATTGATAAAACTGTCGATACAGGTCAAACAGATGGGAGACCTGACCAATATTCTTTTTGCTTGCCCGGATTATTTTCATCATAAGAATACGTTGCCAAAAAAATTAGAGCCGAGCAATCGTAACCGCGTAGATTATCGAGCAACCCAGCAACAAACCCAGTACTACCGGCTTTGCCCTGCGTAAGCCTGCTGGTAATCGGGTTTCATCAAGTATATAGATTGCCGTGACGATCATCAGCACTCCTGATACCAGAGCGGCAATACCCCAAAATTCGCGCAGATGTTGGAGGCCATACCAAAGCACGTTCCAGAGACCGGCAGCGAATACCACAGCGCCTACCAGCCTGTTGACTAACGCAGGGAAACTTTTCATTAGCGGTAGCTGCGCTGCCATGATTACACCAGAAATCATGCAGACTGTTACTACGGTGCCCATCGGTATCATCGCAATATTCTTTTTTAGCCAGGAAAACCAGTGTATTGAATCAAAGTTTCGAAATCAAAGGCAGATGCAGATTAATTTGTCGCCAAAACAACAAAGATGCTGCTAGTGGTCCAACACACTAGCTTAACCAGCGTAAAATCGTTCTTTTTAAAGTTAATTATTTGATGACTGATTCATATACCCTTGGCACCAGCCCGTTGTCACTTTCTGACGTTTTGACCATATCACGGAGTCGGCGTCGGGTAGCAGTAGACAAAGAAGTAAGACGGCGGCTCTCTGCAACGCGCGAATTCATTGAATCCCGATGGATGAATGAGGATGCACCGCTTATCTACTCATTTAATACCGGGGTTGGTGCGTTTAAAAACACTCGGATATCGGTAGAGGATATTGCCCCGTTTCAGACCAATCTGATCCTCGCCCACGCCACAGGAATTGGACCTGACCTTGCTCCGGATGTGGTGCGTGCAATGATGTTGTTGCGCCTCAATGCATTTATGTCTGACTATTCCGGGGTATCTCTCGCGGTAGTGGATCGGCTTGTAGATTTTCTCAATCACGATCTGATTCCGTCAATTCCCGCCCAGGGATCAGTAGGCGCTTCCGGCGACCTGGCGCCACTTGCACATATGGCTGGCGCTTTATGTGGATTCGAAAATGCTTTTATTTACCGTGATGAAAAGCGACTTGCTGCCAGCGAAGCGTTGGCAGATGCCGAATTGCCTCCAGGCCTCGACATGCAGGCGAAGGATGCCTCGGCATTAATCAATGGATCTACTGCATCACTGGCTATTGCTACACTGGCTATTATGGATGCATGCAGCGTTGCAAAAAATGCTGATATTGCCCTTTCTCTGTCTCTTGAAGCCATGCGGTGTGAGAAAGACGCTTTTATTCCTGAAATACATGCCGCCCGCCCACATCCCGGACAGCAGCTGGTCGCGCGCAATGTTATGCGATTAACAGAAGATTCTCGGCGAATGTCAGAACAGGCACGTGCACTGCGGTATCCTGGTGATACCAGACCACCGGGAGCAGATCCTGCACCCCGTGTGCAGGACACCTATTCACTGCGCTGCGCGCCCCAGGTCCATGGCCCGATGCGCGAGGCTCTGGATTATATTTCCGGAATCGTCGAGCGAGAAATTAATTCAGCTACCGACAACCCATTGATTGTCGAGGTGGAAGGTGTGCGACGGGCGGTATCCGGCGGCCACTTTCACGGCCAGTACATTGCCCAGGCCATGGATCTTCTCGCAATGGTGATGACGGACGTCTCCTCGATATGTGAGCGCCGTGTCGCGAGGCTAATTGATCCGGCTATGAGCCACGGTCTCGCGCCCAATCTGGCAAGCGGAAAACCGGGGCTCAATACTGGATACTCTACCGTGCAGTGTTCATTATCTGCCCTGGTAATGGAAAATCGCACCTTGTCCACACCAGGATCTATCGACTCCATACCGGGGAAAGGCAATGCAGAAGACCATGTATCAAACTCAACCTGGTGCGCGCGAAAAGGCGCTATGATTGTGAGCAACACCCGCATGATCGTCGCCGGAGAAATCCTGCTGGCCTGCCAGGCATTATCCAGCGTCGCCTCAATCAGTAAGGATTTTCCCCTTGCTACTGCGACCAATGCGGTGCTGGAAACGGTGCGTGAGTCAATCCCCTACCGTGATCAGGGCGATGTCTGGTACGCGGAAGACATGCATGCCGCTCTTTCTCTGGTTGAAAATGACTCAATGATTCAGGCCTGTACTCGGGTGGTGGGGCAGATCGAGTAATACTGGATCCAATTACCAAGCGCTGCCATTTTTTTGTCCAGGGTCAAGACCACGACATGACCCAAATGTCGCATAAAGAAACGTATCGTGCATTGAGTGTTGATAAAAACGATTTTGTGGGCAACGAACATTTCGCATGGAAAACCAGGGGATACAATGATTCATTCAAGCGCCTGGTCGACCTTTCCAGCGTAGAGCCGTTGCAGAGAATGTTTGTAAAGCTTGCCCATGGATGTGGGTATGCTTGTAGATGTGGTAGACGTTTACGCTAGTAGTCCGGGAAGTACATTAACGATTCTATATACTCGCGAATATCGGCGGGTTTGGAATTATTGGCCAGATTTTCAGTATAGGCGTGATTTGCCACCGCCGTTGCGATGCTCAACGATACTTCGCGAATATTCTCCAGAGGCGGATAAATGGAACCCATCTCAAGATCCCTGTCACTCACCGTTTTCGCCAGCGCTTTGGCTGCTTCCAAAAAAATACTGTCAGGAATAGTCTTTCCTTCACATGCAATCATACCCAGCCCCACCCCGGGGAATATATAGGAATTATTGCCCTGGCCGGGGGTGATTTGATGACCGTCATGGTAAACCGGATCAAATGGACTTCCGCTGGCAAATATTGCCCGTCCATCCGTCCATGCGTACGCCTGCTCTGCGGTACACTCGGCTCGGGTAGTAGGATTAGACAAGGCAAATATGCCTGGGCATTGTTTTATTTTTGCCATCAGGCCAACAATTTCCCTGGTAAAGGTCGCGGGAACCCCGGTCGCCCCTATCAGGATATCCGGTTGATGCATCTCTATCGCCTGGAGCAGGGACATCTCCGGCAAGTCGTGGGCAAACCCCTGGATATAGTTCGCCAGAGCCGCGCGTTGCGCATTGATCAGCCCATCCTGGTCAAAAAATATCAATCTGCGATGGGCCTCTTCAGTACTCAATCCTTCTGCGATCAGGGCGCTCGCAATCATGTTTCCAATTCCCGATGCCGCCGACCCCGCGCCCAGGAAAACAAACTTCAGATCCTTAAAGTCTATCCCCGAAATTCGGGTTGAGGCATAGACTCCGGCTAATACCACGGCCGCCGTACCCTGAATATCATCATTAAAACAAAGAACCTTTTCGCGATAATTGTTGAGATGGGCGTATGCATTCATGGCGATGAAGTCTTCGAATTGAATCAGCACACCCGGAAATGCATCAGTTGCTGCTTCTATAAATTCATCCATCAACGCGTAGTAAGGTTCGCCGCGCTCACGTTTTCTATGCAAACCGAGGTATACCGGATCATCCAGTAATGCCTGATTGTCGGTACCGACATCCAGCATTACCGGCAAACATTGTCTCGGATCGATCCCTGCGCAAGCACAATAGAGGCTTAGTTTTCCAAGGGGAATACCCATGCCATTGGCACCAAGATCTCCCAGCCCCAGAATCCGTTCACCATCGGTGATAACGATAATACGTATATCGCGATGGGGCCAGTTTTCCAGTATTTTTCGAATACGGCCACGATCCAGGGCGGTGATATAAAATCCTTTTTCAGTGCGAAAGATATCGGCAAATTCTTTACAGGCCTGGCCCACCGTCGGGGTATAAATTAACGGCATAATTTCAACGAAATTCTCCATGATCAAACGATAAAATAGTCTCTCATTGCGATCCTGCAATGCGGAGAGAAATATATATTTCTCGATGTCATTACCTTTTCGCCGCATATTTGCCAGCACTCGTCCCAGTTGCGTCCTCATGCTGCCAACATTTGCCGGCAACAGTCCTCTCAGACCCAGACGATCCCGTTCTTCCTCGGTAAATGCCGTTGACTTGTTTAACGCCGCATTCCGTAGCAACTCGACGCCAGTTGATAATTTTGTTTCTATTGATTTAGCCATATCGATATTGTCGCATTTTTCTCGTTTAGGTTAAGCTTGCCGACAAACAATTTGAGGATTTTCGTTTTGCCCACTGATTCGGTATCTACCCGTTTATATCCCGCTGGCATGCTCAACACCCTGAGTCGCCATGAAGTCGAAAGACTCCACGATGTCAGCCGGGGAGACTTGTCCGGACTGCTCCATCGCTGTGCCCTTGCAGTGCTGAGTAGTGGCAACCAGGGCGACGATGGAGAAGCGTTGCTTGAGAGATATCGGGATTTCGAGATCGAGGTGCAGCAGGTTAACCGGGGACTTCGGTTGCAACTGACCAACGCACCGGGCTGGGCATTCGTCGATGGTCGTATTATCGAGGGCGTCCGGGAGTTGCTTTCAGCGGTGATACGGGATCTGGTCTACTTTGACAGCGAGATCAAAGACAATCCACATCATGACATTGCATCGTCCTCCGGCATAACCAATGCTGTATTTGAAATGCTGCGTAATGCCCGGGCTTTGTTGCCCCAGGTAAACCCTGACCTGGTAGTGTGTTGGGGTGGCCATTCCATTTCCGTTCCGGAGTATGACTACACCAAGGTATGCGGCTACCAGCTGGGACTCAGGCGACTCAACATCATTACCGGTTGTGGTCCAGGGGCGATGAAAGGCCCGATGAAAGGTGCAACCATCGCTCATGCAAAACAACGAGTCGAATCACGCCGATATATTGGCTTGTCGGAACCGGGTATTATCGCTGCAGAGTCCCCGAATCCAATGGTCAGTGAACTGATTGTTATGCCAGACATAGAGAAGCGACTGGAAGCATTTGTCCGCCTGGGACACGGAATAATCGTGTTTCCGGGTGGCGTAGGGACAGCAGAAGAAATTTTGTATTTGCTCGGAATTTTGTTAAATCCGGCGAATAGCAGTATTCCTTTTCCAATCGTAATGACCGGACCCAAAGAATCGGCTGCCTATTTCGACCGGATTGATCGCTTTATTAAACTCTCCCTTGGAGAGGAAACCTGCTCTCGCTATCAGATAATAATTGACGACCCGGAACGGGTCGCAAAAACAATGGCATTGGGGCTCGAACAGGTTCGAAAATTTCGTATAGCCCGCAATGACGCATTCTATTTCAACTGGTTGCTGAAAATAGACAACGACTTTCAAACTCCCTTCAGACCCACCCATGAAAATATGCTGAGTGCACGCATCGATCGCTCTCTCCCACTGCACCAGCTGGCGGCCAATTTACGGCGTATTTTTTCCGGCATCGTCGCTGGCAATGTAAAGCCGGATGGACTGGAAGCTATCCGCAAACATGGGCTTTTCGAAATCAGGGGAGACCCGGAAATAATTGCATCACTCGATTCGCTGCTTGCCGCCTTCGTCAAGGACAACAGGATGAAACTCCCTGGTGGGCAGGCTTACGAGCCCTGCTACCGTATAGTCACCTGATCTGGTTTTACCAAATATCCTCCACTCATCGGTTCCAGTTATACCAGTCCGAGCACTTCTTTTCGTTTTTTACTCCACGACTGAATAATTCGATCGGCAATAATTGCAATCAACGCCATGCTGAGCCCGGCGACAATACCCAGACCTGCGTCTGCGTTGCTAAGGGCAATATAAACTGATTGTCCAAGACCCTTACTCCCCACCAACGCGGTAATAACCAGCATCGCGAGGGCAAACAACACGGTTTGATTGAGTCCCAACATAATTTCCGGGATCGCCAATGGCATTTTCACTTCCCATAACATTTGTCTCCTGGTACATCCCATGGATGCCGCTGCCTCTACCGTTTCATCGGGCACATTTCGCAGGCCATGCTCGGTATAGCGAATGGTCGGCACGATTGCGTAGGCAATAATCGCCAGGAATGAAGTGAATTCACCAATCTGAAAAAACATCAAAAATGGGATCAGGATCACGAACAAGGGCATGCTTTGCAGGGTGTCGTTAATGGGTCGGAGAAAATTAGAAACCCGTTGACTATGACTTGCCCAAATACCAAGGCCGCCGCCAATCAACAAACACATGATTACCGCAGCGAGACACATATAAACCGATAACATGG
>CAYOGN010000236.1:0-10397 GCA_964403545.1 uncultured Gammaproteobacteria bacterium | reverse complement strand
GCTCTGGAACACTGTATTGACCGGCCTGTTGTGGGGTGGCAGATGGGATATCTCTTTGCCCTGTAACAGGATACTGCCTTCGCTCGGATGTTCAAAACCGGCGATCAGCCGCAACAGGGTGGTCTTGCCACATCCGGACGGCCCTAGCAAGGTAAAAAATTCATTCTCATGAATATCCACCGAGACATTGTCCAGGGCAACGACACGGTCCTTGTCCTGACCGAATATCTTGCTGACAGATTGTGCAGTAATAGCTGCCGGATTTTCCATGGGGTTTGGATCTGCTATTGGTAATTCATCGAAATGATCGGGGCGGTACCTGTTATTGTACCAAAACGATATCGGTGGTTTAAGCAGGCGAACTATACCGGTGGTTCAGGCAGGCGACAAGGTTAAATTTCGGGGCCGCTGGCCGCGTCAACCGGCCCGGGAAAAATTGGATCAACGGGCAGAGATGACCAGTTAACGGACGGTTCCAGTCCAATTGCGAAAGGGTTGGCCCGCAGAACGTCAAATGGCGGAAATTCAGAGTCTGACCTGGTTTTGCCCAGGGGGGCGAAATGGGGGGTGGTCCTGGACCGAAACGAAGGCCGGGGCGGAAACCTTGCGTCTATACGAGGCCAGACAGTCAGTCTTTTCAGCAAAATCGACAAGACTTGAAAAATTGCCTTAACCTTTTTCTTTGACTAATGTGATTTCATCCGGTTGTCTGTGAAAGCCTGGATTCCCGATGAAAAACATAGATGCCGGATCCAACGATAACTGATACACCCAGCCAGGTGACGGGATCGGGAAAATCATCGAATATAACCAATCCCAAAATAGTAGCGCCGATAATTTCGACATACTGAAAAGGTGCCAGCATGCTCACTTCAGCGCTGCGAAAAGCATGTACCACAAGCAAATGGCCCACGGTCGCAATAAGTCCCAGTCCGCCAAGCAGTACCCACTGGAATGTCGAGGGCGATACTACCATTAAAATTTCAATATCGTTTTTTGTGCCAAAAAACAGGGCTGTACTCATGACCAGAAAACCAAAAATTCCGGCGAAGAACTGTAGTCGAACAGGATCTTCGTGCATCACCATCTTTCGGGTAAGCAGGATATAAAATGAAAAACATACGGCAGTACCAACTGGATACATAACCACCCACCCAACCGCTAAAAAAGAAGGCCTGATAACAATAAGTGCTCCGATGAAACCTATAGTAATAGCGGATAATCTACGCCAACCCACTGTCTCCCCAAGGATAATGACCGACAATAATGTCACGACCAGTGGCTCAATAAAAAATATCGAGATCGCTTCCGCAACGGGAAGGTATTTCAATCCGGCAAAAAACAATAAAGTAGCCACAGCGATGAGACTTCCGCGTACTGCGTGGAGTAGAAGTGCCGGGGTGAACCACGGTCCGCTGGTACGAAGCAGTAGGGGGGACATCAGGATAATCTGAAAGAAAAACCGGCTCCACGATACCTGACCGGCTGAAATCGAACCGGATAGCCACTTAGCAATGGCATCAATGCCGGGCAAAATTAACATCGCGCAGATCATCATGGCCATCGCTCTGGCGGACGCGTTATTTTTCAACCGGGATTCACTCGATACCCCACCCTTGGAAAATACACGATCACTTCGCCAACACGCTGATCATGCCGTCTGATTGCCACTGACTCGCAGTTCAGAAAGACAAGCTCACCGACTACTGGCGGATCACCCCCGTCACCATCGGGAACAATGCTTACTGTCAACCCCGGTAGCAACCCGCAAGGATCATCAGGATCCGGATTCTGTGGCGTCGACGGCTTCGCTGCGTTGGCTATATCGAGTGCTGTGGTCGAATCCATCTCCATGGGATAACCATGGCCGATCCTGTTTACACGCTGCTCCCATTCCATGAGGTTGCTGAATTGTTTCAGAAAATCCGGTCCACCAGTCCAGCGTCCACGAATAAACCAGACGAGATAATAGCAAAGAGCGTCAATGAGGCCAGGACTTGGCCCGGAAAGAAACTCTCTCCCGATTTCAAGATGCTGCTCAAACCATTGCAGCTGACCCCGAATCTGGGCCAGGCTGTGATTAACCCTGGATTGTATGCTTGCCAGGTCGAAATCCGTGCCGAAGTAAAGTCGGCCTCGATCAGCTGCAAAATCGGCGGGAAGATTGTCTGCAGTTCCGAGAACCACTGCAATGGCACTGGTAAATACTGGCCCGTCAGTCCAGCGGCTTATACCCCATGCAAGACCTTTACTGTCACCGGGAAAAATTGTCGGTTCAGGAAAGCGCCGCTCCAGTTCTCGAATAATGCATTGGCTGTCGCAGTAAATATCAGCGCCAATCTGCATTACCGGCGTCCGGCGATATCCTCCCGTCAGTGGCATCAGATCCGGTTTTGGCGGCAATCGCGGAATTTCCACCGAATGCCAGTCGAGAGATTTGATGCCGAGAATAAGCCGGACCTTTTCAGTGACCGGGGATTGGGGGTAGTGATGCAAGATAATGCCAGACATAATTTCCTGTATTGATATTCAGTTAATATAAGTAGGTTTGACCGGTTGGTGCTATGGGGTTTCCATATTAACAAACCACTGTTGAAAGTCATGACAGGATATATCCTGGTCTGAATTTGCTGCCCGGGCTGCTTCGGTTGGGGGCTGCTATGGTGAATTATCGGTCTGGACAGGGATATAGTCCAGTGCTGACTGTGCCATGTGTTGTCCAGGTGTTCGATAGGCCTCGAACTGGCCTTCCTGAAAAATTGATCTGTGGTCCACTGACAGGGGAAAATCGGGTGCCAAAGCCGCCAAATTGTAGTTCCAGATCAGCCTCACCGTCGCCAACGATGATGTATTTGCAGCGACGACGTGGTCATTAAGAACGCCCTCTGGATTCTGCACCGGTAGTTCAGTCAGGCGAGGATCTGGCGTGGATCAGGGAGCATCTTTCCACAGGGACTGAATTTTCAGTGGATTAACCAGATCCCTGATCCGGATCTCTGTGATTGCACTATCGACCAAAATGATTTAATTTTGTTTGCCTGAATATTATTCACGCTTATACAAAGAGGTAATTCATTGTCATCCGAGAAACGAATCCAGCCATTATTTCAATTGAATGGCAAGGTGGCATTAATCACTGGCGCCAGCAAGGGAATTGGTGAAGCCATGGCGCGTGGTCTGGCAGAATTTGGCGCCAGCGTCGTTGTCAGTAGTCGTAAACAGGATGCAGTGAACGAGGTGGCGGAAGCGCTACGGGCCGAAGGGCTGGAGGCCACCGGGATCGTTGCCAATATGGGAAATATGGAGGACATTGGTGGGTTGGTGGACAAAGTTCTCGAGGTTTATGGCGGTCTGGATATTATTGTCAATAACGCGGCCGCCAATCCCGTATATGGCCCCATTCATAAAACCGAACAACGCGCCTTTGACAAAATAATCGATGTCAATCTCAGGGGGCCGTTTGAATTATGCAAAAAAGCGTATCCTCTGCTAAAAAAACGGGGTGGGGGATCCATCATCAATATCGGTTCCATTGGCGGCATAACACCCGAAGCAGGGATAGGAATATACAGCGTCAGTAAAGCGGCCATCATTAACCTTACCCAGGCGATGGCCCAGGACTGGGGGGCAGACAATATTCGGGTCAATGTAATTTGCCCCGGGTTGATAAAAACCAGATTCAGTGAAGCACTATGGGGCAATGAGGAAATATTTACCCGTTTTCTGAACAACATCCCCCTCAAACGTGCCGGTAAAGCTGACGATATCGCGGGGCTGGCAGTTTTTTTGGCGTCGGCCGCCTCGGCCTACTGCACAGGAGGTGTTTACATGGTTGATGGTGGATATACCGCAGCGTGATCGGCAAGGGTTAGCGGTCCTCACACATTCGGCATAATCCCGGTATCGTAAAATTTATTCAGTTGTTCGCAATACGGTGCGATATCGAAGCCATTGTCTGTAAGCCAGCGATCATTATAGTAGGTGTCCAGATATCGGTCCCCGGAATCGCAGATCATGGATACAATACTTGCCGCCTGATGTTGTGCATTGAGTTCCGAGATAATCTGAAACGCGGCGTAAACATTGGTGCCTGTTGAGCCACCACACCGGCGATTTAATAATTTTTCGAGGAAATGTACCGTTGCATAAGATGCTTCATCAGGTACCTTGATCATTCTATCTACGATCGACGAAATAAATGATGGTTCAACTCTCGGTCTACCAATGCCCTCTATGTTTGAACTTCGATCAGAGGTCAGTGTTATGTCACCAGACTGGTAGTAATCAAAGAAGACTGAGTTCTCAGGATCGGCAACGCAGAGTCTCGTGGAATGACATTTATACCGGATAAATCGACCGATTGTCGCCGATGTTCCACCCGTGCCGGCACTGACTATTATCCAGCATGGTACCGGACAAGGCTCCAGGCTCATTTGTGAAAAGATGGATTCGGCGATGTTATTGTTACCCCGCCAGTCAGTTACCCGCTCGGCGAAGGTGAATTGATCCATATAGTGTCCATCCAGTTCGTCGGCAAGCCTGGCCGCTTCGGAATAGATTTTACCCGCTTCCACAAAATGACATTTGCCATTATAGAAAGTGATTTCTTCGATTTTTTCGTGCGAAGTGCCTTTTGGTACAACCGCAATAAATGGCAGCTCCAGCAGTTTTGCAAAGTAGGCTTCAGAAATTGCAGTACTTCCCGATGAGGATTCTATGATTGTCGTACCCTTTTCGATCCGGCCATTGCAAAGGCCATACAAAAACAGTGAACGTGCCAGACGATGTTTGAGACTTCCCGTTGGATGGGTGGACTCATCCTTGAGGTAAAGAGAGATATTGCTAACCGATGGCAATTCCACTTTAATCAGATGTGTATCTGCGGATCGTTTGAAGTCCGCTTCAATTTTAGCGATTGCCTGGCGAATCCAGTCTTTCATCGTAGAGCACTTTTATTGTAAGCAAGGCAAAATTCTACCTTAAAACCAGTAGGTGTGGCTGCCAAACAGAGGTGCTATTAAATTTAACCTGTTGTTGCTTCGAGTAAAAGTCCGGGTGATCAAATTCACAACCCCCTAAAGCACGATAGGCGATGATACTGGGGTTCTATGCCGGAAACGCCAGCTCAGGGGGGGTTATTCGTTTACGCCAATAGTGCGGCGAGTGTTTCCGAATGCGGCATTTCTTCAAACCGGGGACATGTGCCGCCGATTATGTCCCAGGGAGCTTTTGAATTCACATACAGATGCGCGCCTATTTCCAGTGCTGATGTTCCTTCCAGCAACCCGACGGGAATCCAGTAACCATTGCCGTTTTTCAACGGGTTAGGTAAGGGAGATCCGCAGCTGGAACAAAAATCAGACCTGAAACCTGAGGATCTGGCGTAGGAAGATATCCGGTGTTGCCCTTCCAGCCAACTGAAATTTTCAGATTTAATCAGCATGGCTGAATTAGATGAAGACCCCGAAACCTTTCTGCAGAGCGAACAATGACACTGATAGAGGTTCGGAATCTCACCCTTTAATGCAAATGTAACTTCACCGCAGAGGCAGCTTCCTTTCATAAAACTTCGATCGGAGATGAAATTGGTGACCTGTTATTCAAAGACTAGACATAATCTTTGTACTTTGCCAGGTGTCGAATGGGTTTTGCCAGAGCGTCTCTGCGAAAGGGGTCTCCCAGTTCGCGATTACACATAATTTCTATCACCGTGGTTTTGCCCTCATTCATCTGGGCATCAATGGCCCGGGTCAGCGCAGGGCCGACCTGATCCAGTTGGTCTACGGTGATGGCTTCTGCCCCCATCGCTTTTGCGATGGCATTGAAATCCTGTCCGGACAACTCGTCGGCGATAAAGCGGCGGCCGTAGAAGTCCACCTGGTTTTTCTTTTCTGCGCCCCATTGCCGATTATGAAATACCACTGATGTGACCGGAATGTGGTGACGTACCGAAGTCATGATTTCTACCATACTCATCGACCATGCACCGTCACCGGCATAGGATATCGCCGGACGCTCTGGTGCCGCACACTTGGCACCGATCATGGTTGGCAGGGAGTATCCGCAGTTGCCAAAGCTCATTGGTGCGAGGAAACTGCGGCCGCGCTCGAATCTCAGGTAACTGTTGGCCACGGCATTTATATTCCCGATGTCGGTAGAGACCATAACATCTGCTGGCATCGCTTTTTCCAGTTCACGTAAGACCTGACGTGGGTGCAACCAGTTGCCCTGCTCTGCATCCTGCTCGGCAATCATATCGAGGCTGTAGTCGTCTTTTTCGTGGATCCATTGATCCAGCTCCTGTTCCCAGGCCGCCTTTTCTGCAGCAATGGTATCAGTGCGCTCTGATTGATTGGCGTCACAAGCCAGGGTTTTGTCTTTTACTCTTTCCAGCAGTGCATTGGCAGCTGCGCCAGCGTCACCGCAAATACCTACAGAGATTTTTTTCACCAGTCCAAGCATCTTGTGATCGGCATCAATCTGAATAATTTTTGCCTGTTTGGGCCAATAGTCAATGCCATATTGAGGCAGGGTGCCGAATGGACCAAGTCTCGTGCCCAGGGCAATGACAACGTCGGCCTGGCTGATCAGGGACATTGCAGCCTTGGAACCCTGGTATCCGAGCGAACCACACCACAGAGGATGGCTTGCAGGAAATGAATCGTTGTGCAGGTAGCTGTTAGCCACCGGGGCACCAAGTCGTTCGGCAAGCGCCTTGCACTGGTCGATGGAATCACCCATGACAACGCCGCCGCCGGACAGAATCACCGGGAATTTGGCACTGGCGATCAGTTCAGCGGCTGCATTCAAGGTGGCTTCTCCACCCGGACCACGATCCAGTCGCATCGGTTGGGGTATTTCTACGTCGAGCTCACCATAGAAATAATCACGTGGAATATTCAGTTGCGTCGGCCCCATTTCGGACATCGCCCGGTCAAAGCAACGGCCAGTGAATTCCGCAATCCTGTTCGGGTTGTTGACATGGCCCTGATATTTGGTGAACTCCTCAAACATCGGTAACTGGTTGGCTTCCTGAAACCCTCCCAGACCCATGCCCATGGTACCGGTTTCAGGGGTAATCATTACTACCGGAGAGTGGGCCCAGAAGGCGGCTGCAATAGCGGTCACACAATTACTTATTCCGGGGCCATTCTGGCCAATCACAACGCCGTGGCGTCCACTGACTCTTGCGTAACCATCCGCCATATGCGCACCTCCCTGTTCGTGAACCACGGGAATCAGGCGAATGCCTGCAGGCGCAAAGATATCCATGGCGTCCATGAAAGCGGATCCCATAATCCCAAAAATATCAGTTACCCCATTGGCGACCAGGGTTTCTACAAATGCTTCACTCGGCGTCATTTTTGCCATTTCTATTACCTTCAGGTATTCATTAATATGGTTTATTGGCAATTCAGCCCGATCGCTGAACTGCTCCCGTTACTTAATCTGTGGATTGATCAGGTTGTCAGGGTTGATCTGACTGCTAACCGGCGAGTGCATCAATAGCGCTGACATAATCGTATCCAAGATCCTCGGCCACTTGCCGATACGTCACCTTGCCCGCATGGACATTGAGCCCATTGCGCAGATGCTCATCGTCCATCAACGCCTGTTTCGCACCCTTGTTTGCCAACTGTACGGCAAAGGGCAGAGTGACGTTGTTGAGCGCATAGGTAGAGGTCCGTGGTACCCCGCCTGGCATATTGGCAACACAGTAGTGAACGACATCGTTTACCGTGTAGGTGGGGTCGGCGTGGGTGGTTGCGTGGGAAGTTTCACAGCAACCCCCCTGATCAATGGCAACATCCACAATGACGGATCCCGGCTTCATTCGGTTCACCATTTCTCTGGTGACCAGTTTTGGTGCTTCTGCGCCAGGAACCAAGACACCGCCAATGACCAGATCTGCATCGAGAACGTGTCTTTCCAGCGCGTCAGTTGTAGAAAAAACTGAATTTGTACTGCGGCCAAAGTGTTGCCAATGTCGATCCAGTGAATCGGCATTATTATCCAGTACCCAGACATCTGCACCCATACCCACTGCGATATGGGTGGCATGGGTACCCACTACCCCGGCGCCAATGACAACGACCTTGGCAGGATCTACCCCCGGCACACCACCAAGCAACATACCCAGTCCGCCGTGAGGTTGTTCCAGGCAGTAAGCGCCGGCCTGGATAGACATGCGACCGGCAACCTTGGACATTGGTGCCAGCAAGGGCAGGCCACCATGGCGTGAGGTAACGGTTTCGTAGGCAATGCAGGTGGCGCCACTATTCACCAGATCCCGGGTCTGGTCAGGGTCCGGGGCCAGATGCAGGTAAGTATACAGAATTTGTCCTTCTCGCAACATTGCGCGTTCTACCGCCTGCGGTTCTTTGACCTTGACAATCATATCGGTCCGGGCAAAGACTTCTTCGGCAGTATCTGCAATTGTCGCACCGGCATTCTGATATTCTTCATCTGTTGCACCGATCCCGGCGCCTGCATTTGTTTCGACCAGGACGTTATGGCCATGCTTGACCAGTTCTCGTACGCTGGTCGGGGTCAGGCCGACGCGATATTCATGATTTTTGATTTCTTTCGGGGCGCCTATTAACATGCTTTCTTCCTCGATATGACTGAGATTGTGATGAATTTATCCCCATCGGATCTGGTAAATCCGGACGGAATCAGATAGCGCAAAATAGAGATTTTGCAGCACTTGGTGTAGTACCAGAGTTGACCGCAGGTGTATGCCAGATTCGGGGGATTGACTAAATGATTTTGTTGCGCAATGATATCAAACAAATGGCCGTTAAAATTGATAACACGGTGCAACTTTCGCGGAATATGAACCTTTCCCAACTCCTTGAAGATCGTAGCGAAGCACTGCCTGACAATATATTTGTATTGTTTGAACAACAGCCTGTTGTCGGTGCCGGTGACGAAGCAAAGTCCATTTTTCGCCAGCAGTTAACCTATCGCCAGTTTAACGCGCGGGTCAATCAGGCCTGCCACTACCTCGCCTCATTGGGGTTGGCGCGAGGAGATGTCTATAATTTGCATTTATCCAACAGTATTTCTTTTCTTGTTTTATGGTTTGCCGGGACAAGACTGGGGGCGATCATGATGCCTACCAACGTGCTTGCATCTACAGAAGAGATGGTCTATTTGCTAGGCCATTCCGGGACAAAGGTTGCTTTTACCACAAATTCAACCCTTGAATTGATCCGAAAATGTGCAGCGGATCTTGAAACCCTGGAAAGAGTGATTCTCTGTGCCCCCTGCACCGACACTCCAGATTCAGGCACATTTGAAGCGCAGCTGGCAGAAAATTCTGAAGAGGCTTTTCCATGCCCTGTTGACGCCAAAGATCTGGCCGCGATCATGTATACCTCCGGTACCACCTCAAAACCAAAAGGCGTTATGGTGACCCATGCCAACTATATCAAGGCCGGACAAACTGTTGCTGACGCCATCGCGCTTACGGCAGAGGATCGTCACTTCGTGGTTCTTCCATTGTTTCACGGGAATGCCCAATATTATTCCACGATGAGCGCGTTGCTGCGCGGTGCCAGTATTGCGCTAATGGATCGATTCAGTGCCGGGCAGTATTTCGCTAAATGTATTGAATACAATTGTACCGTTGCCAGTTTGTTTGCCGCCCCCATGCGAATGATCCTGGCCCAGCCAATAACATCCAGGTACCGCAATAACAGATTAAGGGTCGTGCTGTACGCGCAGAATATAAGCGGTGATCAATTGCGGCAATGGGGCGACCGGTTTGGCCCCTGCCTGAGCCAATTATGGGGTATGACTGAAACCATGGGGCCGCCTTTGATGAATGCGCTGGATCCGGAGCGCCGAAACTGGACGATCGGTAAACCGGTGGGTGGATACAATGTCAAACTGGTTGACGCAGTTGGTCAAGCTGTTCCCGTCGGGGAGGCAGGGGAAATATTGATCCAGGGAACGCCGGGAAAAACTATTATGGCGGGCTATTACAAAAATGATGATGCAACCAAAGCGACCATTCGCAATGGCTGGCTGCATACCGGCGATAATGCGGTTCAGGATGAACAGGGATATTTTCGGTTTGTCGATCGGGTCAAGGATATGATCAAGCGCTCCGGGGAAAATGTTTCAGCGGGCGAAGTTGAATCTGTACTGCTCCAGCATCCCTGCGTATTTGAGTGTGCAGTAGTGGGTATTCCGGACGAAATTCGGGATGAAAAAATAGTCGGAGTAGTTGTACTGGTTGAATCTGCTCGGGTCACCGAAGCAGAGCTGATCAAATTTTGTGCTGAAAAGCTGGCTGCATTTCGGGTTCCGGAGCAAATAGTATTTGAGCATAGCCTGGCCAAAACTTCGGTGGGAAAAATTCAGAAACACCTGATTCGGGCGGCATTGTT
>CAYOGN010000235.1:0-13357 GCA_964403545.1 uncultured Gammaproteobacteria bacterium | reverse complement strand
AATCCACGTTGCGATTTCACAAAAAATTGAATCCGGTCAACTGGGAAAAAAAAGCGGACAGGGGTTTTACCATTGGGTCAAAGGCAAACCAGTTAAAAAAGAAATCGATAAAAACTATACCGTACCTGCCGATCTTGAAGACCGACTGATATTCCGCTATCTCAATGAAACCGTCGCTTGCCTGCACGAAGGAATCGTGGAAGACGACAAACTTGCAGATGGCGGGCTCGTCTTTGGCACCGGGTTTGCACCCTTTCGGGGGGGGCCGATTAGCCATATCATCGACAGTGATCCACAAAAAATGCTGGCTAAACTCAGGATCCTGGAACAGAACTACGGTGAACGTTTTTTACCCGCAGATGGCTGGAGCAGTTTATCAGCGGATAAATACCAGAAAAAATTCGACTAACCTTAATATTACCCATGAATCTTCCACTCCAGTCATTGCAATCAACCATTTCACTGGACGATCTTGAATCGATTCATCGCCCCATTGAACAGGCACGCGGGATGCCAAACCCGGCCTATACCGATGCAGCATTTTTTGTCTTTGAACGGGACAATATCATGGCCAAAAACTGGACCGCCATTGGATTTGTCGATCAGTTTCAAACCGCCATGGTGCGCCCCGTTGACTTTATGGGCCTGCCAATTCTCATCAGTAAAACCAGGCAAGGTGAGATCAAGGTTTTTCACAATGTATGTAGTCATCGCGGCATGAAACTGGTTGCAGAGGAAAAGCAAACCAATGGACTCATCGTCTGCCCCTACCACTCATGGACTTATTCTGTGGCCGGAGAACTCAAGGCAACACCCAATATCGGTGGAATCGGTATTCATACGGCCAATGGTTTCAACTGCGACCTTCATGGTTTGAAGGAAATTCGCTGTCACAGTTGGCTCGGAATACTTTTCATTAATTTAAGTGGCGATGCTGCAGCATTTGAAAGTGACGCAGCTATAATTATAGAACGCAGTAAAAATTTGATGGGCGAGTCCGCAGAACAATTGCTGCGCCCGGCGAGCACCCACAGCGGAACCTCTCTTGTGGTTGAGTGTAACTGGAAGCTGGCAGTTGAAAACTATCTGGAGGCGTATCACCTACCGACAATCCATCCTTTACTGAATTCCTACTCTCCTTTAAGCAAGCATACCTCTTCAATAATCGATAAAAATTGTAGTGGCCAGGTAACTGATTCTTTTATCCGAAAACTTGATTCAGACAACGCCCTCCCACAATTTCCCGACTGGGATCAATCCCGGCCTGGAACCGGTGAGTACCCGGTAGTTTACCCAAACCTTATGCTTGGCTTTCAGACTGATCAATTTTATGCACTTATCGTGCATCCTGTTTCAGCCACACGATGCCGGGAAGAGCTGATGATCTTTTACGTGGGTGATGATGCAAACAGTGAGCAGTTTGAGGCCGCCCGCAAATCCAATCTGGCAGCATGGCAAGATATATTCAACGAAGATGTGGGGCCCTGCGAACGCATGCAGGTCGGACGCAGCTCCCCGGGTTACCAGGGTGGAGCATTTTCACCCGCTCATGATTCCTGTTCTCATCATTTCCATCGATGGATCGCGGGGCAATATGAGGCGGCATATTTGAATGGGTAGTGGTACTAGTGGTCCAACACACTAGTCAATTTTCGGGTATTCAGACTCTCCCACGACATCACTCAATTCCACCTCTCGCCAGTCAAATTCCGCCACCTCCCTGACTTTCCTGGCGAGAAATTCAGTATGGCAATACAAACCGCTCACCGGTTTGTATTTCAGGTAATCATCTGCAAGGGATGAAAATCTGCCGACAATGGGATTCGACATCCCCGTTTCAATTACTTCGAAACCAAGCGCCTGAGAAAACAATACTGACAACGCCTTGTCACTGAATTGAAAGAAATGCCAAGGCCTTTCATGGGATGTATAAGAAAAATGGGTCTCAATAAAGAGCAGGCCGCCCACCCGCAGAACTTTCGAAATTTCAATGGCTACCATCCATGGCATCGCAAAATGCTCGAAGCAGGCACTTGAGTAGACGATATCAAATTTTTCCTGATCTTCGAAACAGGAAGAAAGCTTGTGAACGTCACCGACTACATCAACATTGTTGCCCGGGTAGTAATCGAACCCGATATACTCTGCGTCGCCAAATCCATTGCGGGCGTTTGATTGACCAGTTACTTCCCGGCTGCCTATTTCAAGTATTCTCGTTCCAGGTTTATTGCCGACGCCATATAAATAACGTTGCCAGTTTTTGTGGCTGACCAGATCTGACATTGGAACATCGCTGGCGAGAAAATACTTATCAAACTTCCCCTCAACGAACAGCGGGAGCTTGCGTGCAGTTAACAGCAGATTCTTGATAAAGGCTTTCACAACAAAGGGCTGACTTAACAATTTCTTCGTAGTTACCTCGCCACAGACACTGTTACGTCAGCTAATGTGTCAGCAGTCCCATGGGTTACAGCGCAAAAAACCCTGACCAGATCGACAGTGTCGCTCTGAACCAGGGCTTCTATATACCGGGACCACTTGCCCCCAATAGTGCAATCAGGCTTCAGCCGGCTCCGGCTTTAAAACCTTTTTCAGGTCACCATTTTCGTACATCTCCGACATAATGTCACAACCTCCAATAAATTCACCCCGCACATAGAGCTGGGGAACGGTCGGCCATTGGGAGTACGCCTTGATGCCTTCACGCACAGTAGTATCTGCTAACACGTCCACCGAAGCGAAACGGACGTCACAGGCTTGTAGCATTTGTGCAGTTTTACCGGAAAATCCGCATTGGGGAAAGTCTGGAGAGCCCTTCATAAAAAGGACAACTTCGTTTTCGTCTATGATCTGTTTCAGTTGTTCTTGAATGGTCATGATCTCAATTGAGAATAAGTGGGTTAAACAGCGATAGTGAGCCCCGATGGTTCAGCTTTGATGCTCTTCGGGAGTCAGGGTTTTCATTGATAGCGCATGTATTTCTGACTTCATTTTGTCGCCAAGCGCCCGGTACACCATCTGATGACGCTGGATCAACGTCTTGCCCTCGAAATCAGGACTGACGATAACGGCATCAAAATGCGCACCATCACCGTCCACAGATACTTCTGTCCCCGGGAGGCCGGACGCAATCCAGCCCTGAATGTCTTGAGGTGTCACCACAGGATAAATTTTACCAAGATTAGTTGATGGTTGATCTACCCCAAAATGGGGATTAAAACCTAATTTCCAACCCCGGTGGATTCTGTGCTGCAGGTCGAAGAAATATCCTTTTCCGCCCCAAGCAGGGACTCCAGTCCGGATATCTTGCTCATGGTCACTATTTGCGGCGATGGGTTTAAAAACACCAGCTTGCCGTTCTCCATTTCCGCCAGCTGTTGCCAATAAACCAGTAACGACAATCCAGCGCTGTCCAATTCATCTATGCCTGACAGATCGATTCGGGTGTCATGTTTACCAGGCTTGGGCAAACGGGCGAACGCACTGCTCACAGTATCAACCGTAAGTTTCCCCTTAAGCTCCACCTGATCACCCGACTGCAAGATTTCTATCATCAATTCAAATCTTGCTGTTAGCGTCTTTCATCGACTGAATCAATGCATCCAGACCCATACTTCGTATCGATGCCCCATAGACTTTTCGATAATTTGTCACCAGATTAATTCCGGCAATATTCATGTTATATATTTTCCAGATATCGTCATCCCCCAGGATTAACGAATAGTTGACCGGAATTCCAGGACCCTCGCTCAGGGTTACCTCAGATTCAAGTGTCGCAGATTTAGTGCCTTTGCGGTCCTTGATTTTGCTGGAGGTGAATTTCATTTTTTCTTTCCCGGTATACTTGAACAAAGCGGTAGCATAAGTTCGAATCAATAATTGCTGGAATTCCTCAGAAAAACCTTTGCGCTGCCTGTCGCTTGCAGCTTTCCAGTTTTTGGCCAATATCAGTTTCGAAATCTTGTCGAAATCAAAATACGGTCGGGTAATATCGTCTACCATTTGATATAGCATTTCCTTGTCCTTTTTCAGCTCTTCCCGTCTGCTGGTAAATTCGTCCAGCAATTGCTGCACTGCGCCCCCAATATCCTGCTCTGGAGTAGCGTATCCCCAGGCCTGATGACCAGGAAGCGAAATAAATAACAGCGCTACGAGCACTATCCTCGCAGGTCCGTAAAATGTCATTCCTGATGCTTTCACAAATAATGTTTTTACCGAGTTCATGCCAGTGTTTGTCAATATGATCATCAGCTAATTTCAGTGGTTGCTCGTCAGCACCCTACTCATTGTCGCTATCATTGCCAGCCTGACCAAACATAAACTGACTGATTAAAGATTCAAGCTGGATCGCAGATTGGGTTATTTCCACTTCATCACCAGATTCAAGGAATACATCTTCCGCCCCGGGGTCAAGCCCCAGAAATTGCGCCCCCAGGAGACCGGAGGTCAGAATCGAGGCACCTGTATCCACAGGCAGATTATCATACCGGGAATCTATATCTACCCCCACAACCGCACTATAATCTTCCTTGTCGATACGAATTTCAGCAATCCGGCCAACCCGCACACCACCAATCATTACCGGAGCCTTTTCGTTCAAGCCTCCTACATTGTCAAAACGGGCATAAATTCGGAAGGTGTCACCACCTGTGCCCACTGAACCACTTACTTTAAATGCCAGCATCGCAAGTGCTGCCAGTCCCAATAGCATAAAAATACCGACCCAGCTTTCTATGGTTTTTTGTTGCATCTCTATAATCCTCCAAACATTAATGCGGTCAAAATAAAATCCCCACCAAGAACAGCCAATGAGGAAGTGACCACAGTCCGGGTGGTCGCCCTGCTGACCCCTTCCGAAGTTGGCACCGCGTCATAACCTTCGTACAAAGCGACCCAGGTTATGACGAATCCAAAGACAACGCTCTTGATCACTCCATTGAGTACGTCATCCACCAGATCAACGCCATTTTGCATTGATGCCCAGTACACACCGCCATCAACTCCGAACTGACCATGACCAATGAGGAATCCACCGACGATGCCCACCGCACTCAACATTGCGGCCAATAACGGCATCGCAATCAGCCCGGCAACAAATCGCGGTCCGATGATCCTCTTCATGGGATCCACCGCCATCATCTCCATGGCTGAAATTTGCTCGGTGGCCTTCATCAGTCCAATTTCCGCGGTCAACGCAGAACCTGCTCGCCCGGCAAACAAAAGCGCCGCCAGCACCGGCCCCAGTTCTCGTACCAGGAACAAGGCGACGACGACACCGAGGCTCGATTCTGCACTGAAATTTACCAGTTGGTAATACCCCTGCAGCCCCAGTACCATGCCGACAAAAAGACCGGATACAAGGATAATCAACATCGTCAGCACGCCAATGGAATACAACTGCTGGATGACCAGCGAAAACCTGGGCAAACATCGTAGCGCGCCGGAAAGAGCATGACCGAGAAACACCACTGATGCGCCCAGACGTGAGACAAATCCGAGAACACTGCGGCCGATGATTCGCATCCACTCCATCAGGGTCTTTGGCCGAGATCAGCAATATAATCGGCCGCAGGATATTGGAATTGAACGGGCCCGTCCGGCAGTCCCCGCATAAACTGAAGTACTTCAGGTTGCTTGCTATTGAGCATTTGCTCTGGAGTACCCTTGCCTATAACGCCTCCAGATCCTAACAGGTACGCATAGTCGGCAATACTGCACCCTTCACGAACATCGTGGGTCACCACGATCGAGGTTAAATTAAGCGCATCATTCAGTTCACGTATCAACTTCACAATAACGCCCATGGAGATGGGGTCGAGGCCGACAAATGGCTCGTCATACATGACCATTTTCGGATCAAGCACGATTGCCCTGGCCAATGCGACACGCCGCGACATGCCGCCGGATAGTTCTGATGGCATCAGATCCCGGGCACCACGCAATCCTACCATTTCGAGTTTTATCAGGACCAGAATCCGAACAATGGCGGCTGGCAAATCAGTCTGTTCTCGAAGTGGAAAAGCCACATTTTCAAATACCGACAAATCTGTCAGCAAAGCGCTGCTCTGAAACAACATGCCCATCTTGCGACGCATCGCAAACAACGACTCTCCGCGACTCCCGGGAACCAATTGGTTGTCAAATAACACCTGTCCTTTCTGCGGTTGCAGGCGGCCCCCGATAAAACTCAGGAAGGTAGATTTACCGCACCCGCTGGGGCCCATGATTACGGTTACCTTTCCACGCGGAATGACCATGTTTAGTCCGGTAAACATCGGCCTCCCGGAATACCCGAAATGCAAGTCATTGACTTCCACCATCGGGTCAGTGAATAATGATGTAGGGCTGTCCTGCTCAGGCATCTTGATAGTTAGTCCCTGAATTAAACACTTCTGGCTAAGAGGAAATCGATTTTACCAGAAGCAAAAGGAGTATAGAGTGTTTTGTCTTTCACGATATTCAGCTTGTGTTAACAGACGGTTCGAAACTTATCGGATCAATTGAAGTCCAAATAACAGTCGATCAGGAGATTTCTTTTCATGAAACATATTCATTCAAAAAACAGGCCCGGGTGGATAAAAATTACAACCGCGGTGATTATGGCATGGTCCGTTGGTTCGACCTCTGCTCTGGCTTACGGAGTCTACCAGACACCTGCCACAAGCTATATTCATAGTGGCGACAAGGTGATATTGAACCAGTCAATTTCTACTCCTGGCGGGGCAAAAATTTTTCTCCAGAATGGCAAGGTCAAAAAGCGCTCCGAAGTCCGGGAATCCGTGCCATACTGTTATTTTCATCTACGCCGCAGTAGTGAAGTTATTGATACTGAAGCTTCCTTGTCCAGCGAACAGTTCATGGTGATCCGAACCAGCAGACGAAATGATATGGTACAAAATACTCAACCATGGGAGCAGCCTCGGGATCAGCCTCAGGCGGTGGTAGCAATGACGATCTTCGACCAGGATAGTAGCGAAAAAACGTTAACCACACGAATTTTTCTGGCCTCAAACAATCAACCAGAAGTTATTGGACTTAACTGTGCCGTATGGGCGGTACCCTATGAGCGCAGCCACGTGACTCTGGAGGAAATTCGTAAATCGTTGGGTAAGTTGGTTACACTGAATCTGGCTGAACAATAAAGTCGAACAATCAGGCTTTGGTATGATGAATCTCGGCATAAGCCGAGTGGTTATGAATGGATTCAAAATTTTCAACACTGACCTCATAGGCCGCCACCCGCGGGTCCTCGTTCAGACACCCGGCAACGTCTCGCACCATGTCTTCAACAAATTTCGGGTTATCGTAGGCTTTCTCGGTAATAAATTTTTCATCCACCCGTTTCAGCATGCCGTAAAGCTCTGCGGTTGCCTGCCCCTCCACCATTTCAATAAGCTCCTCCACCAAAACCGGCTGGCTGGACCTGACCTGCACAGTGACATGGGCGCGCTGATTGTGTGCCCCGTATTCCGAAATTTGCTTGGAGCATGGACACAAGCTGGTTACCGGAACCACCACCTTGACCAATGACTCGACAGAATTTCCATCGATTTTTCCACTCAGTGTGACCTGATAGTCAATCATACTTCGAACACCACTTACAGGTGCTGATTTACTGACAAACCAGGGAAATTCCATTTCTATCCTTCCCTGATCGGCATCGAGCCGATCGCGCATCGTTGTCAGCATCACCTTGAACGACTCTACGCTAATGGCGCCCGCCTGGTTATTGAGAATATCGACAAAGCGTGACATATGAGTACCCTTGAATTCGGCTGACAAAGACACCGACATATCAAACTGGGCCACGGTATTTTGCACACCACTCCGATCAGAGAATGCAATGGGATGCCTGAGAGATTTTATGCCAACCCGATCAATGGCAATATTGCGTGTATCTGCACTGCCCTGCACATCCTCAATACCAACACTTTCAATTTTCATTACGGAATCGCCAGACATGGTTTAGATCTCAGGTTTTCACTATTTTAATTCGACTGCGGCTGCCAATTACTTTTTGTCTGCGGTTTTCTATCCGGCGCAAAATCCCGGACACATCCAGCCCGCAGTCAATCAGTTGTTGTTGTTGACTTCCATGATCCAGATGTTTATCCGGCACCCCAAGATTCAGCACATCCACAGACCTTTGATGATATCCGAGAACCTCACACACCGCTGAACCTGCTCCACCGGCCAGCACATTCTCCTCAAGGGTAACGATTAAATCATATGCGTCCGCTATTTCCAAAATCAACTGTTGATCCAGTGGCTTCACAAACCGCATATTAACGACCGTTGCATCCAGGGTTTCCCCAACCTCCATTGCTGGCGTCACCATGGTTCCGAATGCCAGCAATGCAATAGACTGATTATCAGGTTTACCTTGACGCCTCACCTCCGCCTTACCCACGGGCAAGGCCTTCATCGGAATGGATTCACTGGCCCCAGGTCCGCTTCCTCTTGGATACCGTACCGACGCCGGGCCCTGGTGCAAATATCCTGTGTAAAGCATATCCCGGCATTCAGCTTCGTCTGCGGGTGCCATAATCACTATATTGGGGATACAGCGAAGATAGGAATAGTCGTAGGTGCCGGCATGGGTGGCACCATCGGCACCTACCAGTCCCGCTCTGTCAATTGCGAGCAGTACATCCAGGTCCTGAATTGAGACATCATGCACCAGTTGGTCATATGCGCGCTGCAGAAACGTAGAGTAAATAGCGATCACGGGCTTGAGGCCTTCGCATGCGAGCCCGGCACCAAAGGTCATCGCGTGTTGCTCCGCAATACCTACATCAAAGAACCGCTGGGGGTAAATTTTTGAAAATTTGACCAACCCTGACCCCTCTCGCATCGCCGGCGTAATGCCAATGAGTTTCTCATCTTCCGCCGCCATATCGCACAGCCAGTCACTAAACACGTCCGTGTAAGTGCGCGATTGTTTTAACCGGGTTTCCAGTTTTCCGGTGTCGGGGTTAAATGGAGATACCCCGTGAAACAGCAATGGATCCCCTTCCGCCGGTTCAAAACCTTTACCTTTCTGGGTAACTACATGAAGAAATCGGGGTCCTTTCAGATCACGCATATTCCTCAGGGTTTTGATGACCGTATTGAGATCGTGACCATCCACTGGACCAATATAATAAAAACCCAGTTCTTCGAACAGCGTACTCGGCATTACCATGCCTTTCATGTGTTCTTCCCAACGCCTTGCATAATCTTTAAGCGGAGGCGGCAGGGTCCCCAACACGGTCTTGCTGCCTTCACGTACTGATGTGTAGGCATGGCCGGAAAGGATTCGTGCAAGATAGTTGGAAATCGCACCCACATTGGGTGAGATTGACATTTCATTGTCATTCAGAACAACCAGCAGATTTGCATCCAGATCTCCGGCATTGTTCAACGCTTCAAAAGCCATACCTCCGGTTAACGCGCCATCACCAATTATTGCTACCACCTCGTTGTCGGTATGGTTCAATCCGCTGGCCACTGCCATACCGAGGGCGGCACTGATTGAGGTACTGGCATGGCCAGCACCAAAAGTATCAAATTCACTCTCGCTGCGCTTGAGGAATCCAGACAGGCCACCGTATTGGCGAATAGACGAAAAATTATCCCGTCGATTGGTCAGAATCTTGTGTGGATAAGCCTGATGCCCAATATCCCAGACCAACTTGTCCTCGGGAGTATCAAACACATAGTGCAACGCAATGGTAAGTTCGATAGCCCCAAGCCCCGGTGCAAGATGACCCCCGGTTCGGGAAGTTACCTCAATCAGAAAATCGCGTAGCTCAGTGGCCAGCTGAGGTAGTTTATCCTGAGATAAAAGCCTGAGCTGCCGCGGACTATCGACAGAATAGAGCAAAGGGTATTTTTCGGTAGACACTAATAACTCCTGTTAACCACAAATTGCGCCAAATGTGAGAGCAGAGCTGAATTATCCCCCAATAAGGGTATACATTCGAGGGCCTGACGATGTAATTTATCACATTCCTCTCGCGCCCTGTCAATGCCGAGCAGGGTAACAAAAGTGAATTTACCCATTCTCAGGTCAGCACCACCGTTTTTTCCAAGGGTATCACTATCGGCGGTAACATCGAGTATATCGTCGACAATCTGAAATGCGAGGCCAATGGCCAGGCCGTAACGATCCAGCGCCAGCAACTGTTCCTCCGTCGCAGATTCCGCAGTCAGTCCGCCTAATTGGCAGCTGGCGCGAATGAGTGCCCCGGTTTTCATACGATGAATTTCGCTTAGTCCGGTGTAATCTACCGGTTGCCCGGTCGCCAGCATGTCGAGAGATTGACCGCCTGCCATGCCGCTGGCGCCGGCGGCCGCGGCCAATACATTTACCATTTTCAAACGCCGAGCAGGAGAAATATTCAAGACCGAATCGGCGGACAGCACTTCGAATGCCAGTGATTGGGCTGCATCTCCGGCAAGCACGGCAGTGGCCTCGTCAAAGGCTTTGTGGCACGTCGGACGTCCCCGGCGCAAGTCATCGTCATCCATCGCTGGCAAATCATCGTGAACCAACGAAAAAGCATGCATCATTTCCACTGCCGATGCGGCTACGTCAAGTTGATCAAGACTGGCCCCAAAGGCCTGTCCTGATGCATAAACCAACATTGCCCGGAGTCGCTTGCCACCGCCCAGGCACACATAGCGCAATGCCTGATTCAAGCGTTGTGGAGTGACATCAGGCAATGGTAGTCGCTGCTCCAGAGCGACCTCAACTCGCTCGCAATAGCGATCGCGGACAGTTTCAAAATCGTTCAATAAATCAGACCAGGGAAAGCCCACAGGGAACAGAAATAATCAGCTTGGGTGGGCTCAATCAGCCAACTCCGAATCGAGTTTACTTTCATCTTCATCATCCATGGATTCGAGTTGATAACGACCGTGTTTCTTCACCAGCTTGTCGACGCGTTGCTGCGCCGTATCGAGGCTCTTCTGGCATTGCTCGGAAAGCGCCATCCCGCGCTCGAAATCCTTCATCGCCTGATCCAGCGATTGGTCGCCCGCCTCCATGCGCTGGACGATTCTATCGAGTTCTCCCAGTAACTTCTCAAAGTCCGGAGATTTGGCTTTTGTTGATGTTGCCATTGAAAGACAGATTTTTGGGAAAATAAATAGAGGCGGATATTAGCAGAATCTACCCGTTCAGAGTTTGCATTGGAGAGTGATTCTATTGCCTGGTGTTATCTCTTATTTCCCGTAATAGTGTATTCATCTCGGTAAGCTCATTTTTGTAGTTGGTATTATCCATATACTCCTGAAGGTAATCATCAACCTGCTCAACGTATTCGCCAATAAGCGGAAGACTAACCAGCTTCGCCAACAACCAGATTACAAAGCCAAGCACCAGCGTCATACCCACAGTGATACCAAATCCCCGCGCTACCCCGGCTTTAAAATTGGTCCATATCAACCGTCTGCCTGATTGCAGATATTGCAAATAATCAATAACACCTGCCGCCTCAAATGCTTTTACAATTTCTTTATCAGGAGAGGATTCCGGTGGTGTTGACATTAGTTTATCTGCGCATTTCGCAATCGGTTTACAGGGCAATTAACATTGCTTGTCAGTGTAGTGTATTTAATAGAGGGCGTTAACTTAAATTGACGATTCGTCTCGATGAATTTCTACGATATAGTTTTTTCTCCGTTCCGCATAATCCTGTTCACGATGTTCAACAGCTTTATCTGATCTCCAGTCTTTGAGCACCGCATCATATACTTGTTCCAGTGTCGGTGTAGACGCAGCGACCCCATCGAGGGTGCGTACCAGATGTACACCATATGCAGAAGCAACGGGACCAACCCAGACCCCGGGCGGGATTTTTTCAAGCTGCTCAAAGAAACCCTGGCCAAATACGCTATTTACCGCCCCAATTTGCGACAGACGTAACTGCGGTGGTAAAAGCGTTTGTTTGCCCAGTGAATAAGGCTCCGTCACGTTGCCAGACTGTAGCATGTCTAATGATCGGGTAATAATCGCCTTATCGGCGTCATCGCCGAGAAAGATCTGCTCGAAAGCCAGCCGTGCTTTGCGCTCATAATTCTTCTCGTTTGCTGCAAAATAAGCTTCCAGTTCACCGCTGGAAGGTTCCTTGAGGTAGGCACTGGTATCCGTCAGAAATTCCATTTTCTGTTGGAGCCTTCGTCGTACCAATGCATCGTTTTGGTCGAGACCCAACGCCAGTGCGTCGCGATAGTAGACCTCCGCACGAATGTCATTTTCGATCAGTACATTCAGCTCTTCATCTGTGGGGCTTCGACTCCAGGTTCTATTGAATCCGGTGGCTATCTGATTGATTCGCTGCGGGGTAATGGCAATAACGTCGGGAGAAAACTTGCGATTATTGTTCACCGCAGCAAACAACAGGAACAGCAAGCCCCCGATGACGATGAAATGAAAAAGCGGCTCCCGGAGGAACCGCCAACTTTTTATCATGGTCGAAAACCTTAACCGGGATCAGGGGTATACCAGATCGGGGAGGTATAGGCACGCTCCTGGGTCGAAACCGGGGCACCTTCTGGTAGATCAATGCTATAACGAAAAGCATCATAAGTCGACCAGCGCGGGGTCGGAATTTCAAGCACCCGAGCATAGTAAAATGCCTTCTGCGCCGGATCAAAGTCGGGGTCCGTCCATACAGTACCGAGTTCTGCCGCGCCGATAGTATTAGTCCAGCTGGCAGTAGCAGCGTCCACTGTATTGCCTACAGCCGGTAACTCGCCGTTCTCTCCCGGTGCCCGATCGCCCGACCAGGCAACATCATAGACTTGTTCCTGGGTAGTACCGCCCCCATCGACCCAGCCTTTCACAATCTGGATACGGTCAAGATTGGCCCCGATTGGGTCACGTAGTGCATAGACCAGAAAGTTCGGTGCCGTTGCGCCTTCAGGCATTACCCGTAAATCGCCGCCCATGGGTACGCCTTTCTGATACCCTGCATTAGCCAGTATGCGTGTAGTCATATCCTGGTCGGAAAAATCCCAACCGCCGAACAGGCGCACCGCCATACGCGGGCCGGTGGTGCCATAGACTTCTTTGCGTTGCATCGCATCGAAAATAGCTTCACGAGTGTTTTCAGTGGCCCAGACAGCGGCAAGACCGGAAGCCACCATCTGCCAGCCCATAATTTTTCCATTTTCGTTCTCCATAAAAGGATGTGTCATGCGGCCCGGATTGGGTTCATAACCGGAATGTTTTCCAAAAAAGTTTTCCTCTTCTGCAGTCGCTAATGATGTGTGACTGTCAGTAGCACCAATCATGCCGAATTTGTAGGGGTTGGTGCCGAGCTTTGATTCAATAATCAGGCCATTTTTTAATGCTTCACGGGCGTATTCC